>NZ_JAIUJZ010000196.1:0-11394 GCF_020176775.1 Saccharopolyspora sp. 6M | reverse complement strand
AGCGGGGCGTCCGGGGGCTCCGGTGGGGGAACGTGGGGAACGCCCCAGGCCACCGGCACCGGTACGGCGGCCGCCTGCGGTTTGGCACACTGCGGAGGCACCTGAGCGCGCGATCGCCGAGCCCCCGTCACCGGTCGACGGAGTCGGCGGCCCTCGTCGACGCGGACGGCGGCACGCCGCGGCGCTCAGCGAACACCTGGAGGTTTCGTGACGCCCAACATGCCCACGTCCGGCACCGCGTTCGCCGGTGGCGGGCACGCCGACGCGGCTTCCCGCGGCAGCGGCGGGTACGTGCGGGAGTCCGAACCCGCGACGATCGCCGCGCTGCACGGCACCGTGCAGCGCATCGCCGCCAACGTCGAGCAGGTCCTCGTCGGCAAGCCCGACGTGGTCCGGATCGCGCTGGTGACCATGCTCGCCGAAGGCCACCTCCTGGTGGAGGACGTGCCCGGCGTCGGCAAGACCTCGCTGGCGAAGGCCCTCGCCCGCTCCATCGACTGCACGGTGAACCGCATCCAGTTCACCCCCGACCTGCTGCCCAGCGACATCACCGGCGTCTCGCTCTACAACCGGCAGGCGGAGGCCTTCGAGTTCCGGCCCGGCCCGGTGTTCGCGAACATCGTCGTCGGCGACGAGATCAACCGCGCCTCCCCGAAGACCCAGTCCGCCCTGCTGGAGTGCATGGAGGAGGACCAGGTCACGGTCGACGGCGAGACCTACGAGCTGCACGCGCCGTTCATGGTCATCGCCACCCAGAACCCGATCGAGATGGAAGGCACCTACGCGCTGCCGGAGGCGCAGCGCGACCGGTTCACCGCGCGGGTGTCCATCGGCTACCCCGACCAGCAGGCCGAGCTCGCGATGGTCGACGAGCACGCGGGCCGCGATCCGATGGACCAGCTGCGGCCGGTCACCGACGCCGACCAGGTGCGCGCGCTGCTGCGGGCGGTCCGCGACGTGCACGTCAGCACCGAGCTGCGCCGCTACGTGATCGAGCTGGTCACCGCGACGCGCACGCTGCCGGAGCTGCGGCTCGGCGCCTCACCCCGGTCGACCTTGCAGCTGGTGCGCGCGGCCCGCGCGCAGGCCGCGCTGTCCGGCCGGGAGTACGTGGTGCCGGACGACGTGCAGGACGTGGCGGTGCCGGTGCTGGCGCACCGCCTGGTGCTGACCAGCGAGGCCCGCGCGACCCGGCGTTCCGCTTCCGACCTGGTGCGCTCGCTGCTGCGCCGGGTCGAGGTGCCGCGGGGCGACTCCGGGCCCCGGCGGTAGTCGCGTGCTGTCCGGCCTGACGGTGCGGGGTCGCTGCCTGCTGGCGGCGGGCCTGGCCGCGGCGGTGTGCTCGGTGGTGCTCGACGAGCGGGACCTGCTGCGGATCGCGGCGTTCGTCGTGGTGCTGCCGCTGCTGGCGCTGCTGCTGGCGGGCCGGGTGAAGCACGGCATCCGGGCGCGGCGCGAGGTGCTGCCGGGCCGGGTCCCGGTGGGCGGGAACGCTTCGGTGCGCCTGCACCTGACGGGGACATCCGCGGTGCCGATGGGCGGTCTGCGCTTGGAGGACGGGGTGCCGCACGCGCTGGGCGGCCGGCCGCGGTTCCGGCTGGAGTCGGTGCCCAGGTCGGGTGCGGTGCTGGAATACCCGGCGAGCCCGGGGCTGCGCGGCATCCACCAGATCGGCCCGCTGCGGACCCGGATCGGCGACCCGTTCGGGCTCACCGAGTTCGAGCACGAGCTCGCCGGGCGCAGCAGGCTGGTCGCGGTGCCGAAGGTGGTGCCGCTGGGCGGGCTGCCCGCCGGTTCCGGCCTCGGCACCGGGGAGGACGGCTCGACGCGGCTGCGCGCCGGGCACGGCGACGACGACACGATGGTGCGGGAGTACCGGCACGGCGACGACATCCGCCGGGTGCACTGGAAGAGCACCGCCAAGCGGGACGAGCTGATGGTGCGCGTCGAGGAGCGGCCCTGGCACGGCGGCGTGACGGTGCTGCTGGACCGGCGGTCCGCGGCGCACCGCGGCACGGGAGCGGCGGCGAGCCTGGAGTGGGCGGTCTCGGCGGCGGCCAGCATCTGCTCGCACCTGCACGCGCACGGCCAGCAGGTGCGGCTGGTCACCGAGGACGCGGCGACGCTCAGCGGCGGTCCCGGCCCGTTCGACGGCGGCCACGACGACGCGGCGATGCTGGACGCGCTGGCGGCGGTGCGGCCGTCCGCGCAGCGCGACCTGGTGTGCCCGCAGGACCCGGGCAGCGGGCAGGAGCTGATCGCGATCTTGGGCGCCACCAGCACGGCCGGGGTGCAGGAGCTGTCCCGGCTGCGCCCGGAGCGCGCGCGCAGCCTGGCGCTGCTGCTGGACGTGCGGACGTGGGCGGGTGATCCCGCGGACGGTTCCTTCTCCCCGCAGCGCACCGCGGACCGGCTGCGCGCGTCCGGCTGGTCGGTGGTGGTGGTCGACGGTCCCCGCTCGTCGATGGCGGGCGCGTGGGGCCGGTTGTGCCAGGTCGCCTCGGCGGCTCCGGGGGTGGTGTCGTGAGCACCCGGGTTCGTCCGGCGGGCACGACGGCGGTGGCCACGACGGCCGCCGCGGTGTCCTCGCTGGCGGTGTCCACGGGGTTCACCGGAATCGTGAGCGATGCGCGCTGGGTGCTGCCGGTGGCGCTGGCGGTGGCCGTGGTGGCCGGTGTCGGCCTGCTGGGTCGCACGTTGCGCTGGTGGCCGCCGCTGGTGGGGCTCGCGCAGCTGTGCGCGCTGGTGGTGCTGCTCTCGGCGCTGTTCACCGGGCAGGCGGTGCTCGGGTTCCTGCCCGGTCCGGCGGCGTTCGGCGAGCTGTCCGGCCTGCTGGGGCAGGCGATGCAGGTGGCCAGGGAGGGCGTGCCGCCGGTTCCGGCGGAGCCCCCGCTGCAGGTGCTGCTGTGCCTCGGCCTCGGTGTGGTCGCGCTGCTGGTGGACGTGATCGCGGTGGCCGCGGGCGTGCCCGCGGTGGCCGGTCTGGTGCTGCTGTGCGTGGTGGCGATCCCGGCTTCGCTGGCGCCGAACATGCTGCCGTGGTGGACGTTCGCAGCCGGTGCGGCGGGTTTCGCGCTGCTGCTGGCGTGCGCGGGCAGCCACCGGCAGACCGCGTCGGCCTCCTCGCCGCTGGCTCGGTTCGACCACCGGGGCGTGGTGCTGGTGGCGGCCGCCGGGGTGCTGGCGGTGCTGAGCGGGGTGGTGTTCACCGGGGTCGGCACCGAGGGCCGGCTGCCGGGTGGGGCGTCCACCGGCTACGGCTCGGCGAACGGCGGCATCGGCTTGCGGCCGTTCACGTCGCTGCGCGGGCAGCTGGACCGGGACGACCCGGTGGACCTGTTCCGGGTGAGCGGGTTGCCGCAGCCCACCTACCTGCGGGCCATGACCTTGCAGCACTTCGACCCGGGCCGCGGCTGGGAGCTGGGCAAGCTGACCTCGGGCGTGGACGCCGGGCAGCACCCGCTGCCGCTGCCGGACGGCACCGAGACGCTGGCGGCGGGCCCGTCCGCGACGGTGCGGATCGACCCGGTCGGCTACCGCGACCCGTGGCTGCCGATCTTCGGGGTGCCGCGCGGGGTGACCGGCATGGGCCTGCAGTGGAACTACGACCCCACGAGCGGCGTGGTGTTCACCCAGGTCCGGCAGGAGAGCAGGCCGTACGTGGAGGACGTGGCGCTGCCGTCCCCGTCGCCGCAGCAGCTGCGCGCGGCGAGCGGCCCGGCGTCGGTCGACCCGGCCTACTCGGACGCGAGCGGGGTGTCGCCGCGCATCGCGGACCTGGCCCGCCGGATCACCGCGGACGCCCCGACGGACTTCGACAAGGCCGCGGCCCTGCAGCGGTTCTTCACAGACCGGTCCAACGGGTTCCGGTACGACCTGAGCACGGCGCCGTCGACGAGCGGGAACGCGCTGGAGGACTTCCTGTTCCGCGGCAAGCGGGGCTTCTGCGAGCAGTACGCCTCCTCGATGGGCGTGCTGCTGCGGTCGGTGGGCGTTCCGGCTCGGGTCGCGGTGGGCTTCACCCCCGGCCACCGGGACGGCGACGAGCGCGTGATCACCACGAACGACGCGCACGCGTGGGTGGAGGCGTTCTTCCCCCGCTACGGCTGGGTGACGTTCGACCCGACGCCGCTGACCGACGGCCGCACCGCGCTGCCGGAGTACCTGAGCCCGCCCGCGCCCGCGCCCGCACCGTCCCCGACCACGGCGCCCGGCGAATCCCAGCAGCCGTCCCCGGAGCCCTCGACGGCCCCGTCGCAGACCCCCGCTCCCGGCGACGCGGCGCAGCCGCCCGTTCCGGAGGCGGACCGCCCCGGCGGGTCCGGCGCGTGGATCGCGGTGGGTGCGGTGCCGCTGGCGGTGCTGGCGCTGGGCGCGGCTCCGCTGGGACTGCGCGAGTTCCGCCGCAGGCGGCGGCTCGCCGTGGTGCGGTCGGGTGCCGCCGGTGCGGCGAGCGCGGCGTGGGACGAGCTGCTCGACGAGCACACCGACCGCAGCGGACACCGCCCGGACGCCTCGGGCACGGTCCGCTCCACCGCCACCGCGCTCGTCGAGTCGGCGGAGCTGCCGGAGGACGCGGCGCGCTCGGTCGACGACCTGGTGACGGCGGTGGAGCACGAGTGGTACGCCCCGGCCGGGCACTCGGTGGCCACCGGGATCGCCGCGCCCGCCGAGGCGCTCCCCCGGGCGTTGGCGGCGCTGCGGGACGGTGCACCGCTCCCCTGGCGGCACCGCCTGGTCCCCCGGTCGGTGTTGCCGGCGGCCCGCCGCGATCGGCCGGAGTCCTGATCGGGCCGGAGTCCTGACCGACCACTGCCCCGACCGAGCGGAGACCCTGATCGAGGACTCCAGATCAGGCCAGGAACCTGATCGACCGAACCTCGATCCGCCGGGTGATCAGGTTGATATCCGGAGCGGACGCGGCGGTCGCCCGGTTCCCGGCCACCCGCTGCGGACGCCTCGCCCCGGAGCCGAGCCCCGGCGACGGCTCCCGAACACCCCCGGAAACGAAACCAGCCCGACGGTCGAAGGACCATCGGGCTAGGTGATGAGGACGGATCGCCGACCCTGAGGTCGACGATCTCCGGCCTCCGCCGTCCCTGTCGGGACTACTGCTCGAACCGCTTCCGGAAGCGTTCTTCCATCCGCTGGGCGAAGGAACCGCGCGCTCGCGGCTCGGACTTCTTCCGGTCTCCACCGGACGCCGGGCCTGCGCTCCCCTCCCCCTCGGATTCCGCTTCCTGGCTGCCACCACGCATCGCGGACAGCACCAGAACTGCTCCGCCGAACATCACGAGGAAGCCGACCACGCTCACCACGGGGATATCGGCCGGTTTGACCGGTATCACCACGCCGAGCACCAGCAGGATCAACCCCAGCACGAAGACGGCGATGCCTTGCAGGCGACGCCGCCGCGACGGTCGGTGCAACCGGCCGCCACGCACGGTGGAGACGAACTTCGGATCCTCGGCGTAGAGCGCGCGCTCGATCTGGTCGAGCAGTCGCTGCTCGTGCTCGGAGAGTGGCATGGCTCCTCCTCCGGCACAGGTAACTCAGTGGCGCCGGAACCCGGAGGGCAGGCCTCCGGAGTGGGAACCCGGCGAACGCTTGGGGGCGTCACCGTCGAGGATACGGTTCCGGCGACGTCACGACTACCCGCAGGGGTCAGGTCGCGCCTCGGAGGTTGCCGACATCATCCCGTCGGATCAACCGATCGGCGCAATCCCCCGGTGCGACGTGGGATTTCGGGGTCAGCCGCGGAGCCGTCCGACGGCGTGCAGCCGGGTGGCGACGTCCCGCAGCGGTGGCGTGGCCGCGGCGGCGCGTTCCAGTTCGGCGAGCGCGTCGGCGCCCTGCCCCTCGGCGACGGACCCCGGCACGAGGTCGGTGAAGACCCCTTGCCCCTGGACCAGTTCCACGTCGAGCCCCGCCTCGCGCATCCGCCGGGCGAGCTCGTCGCCGTCGAAGCGGCGCAGCACGGTGTCGCCGCCGCCCCGGTACCGGCCGTCCGGGTCGCGGAGCACGTGCAGCGCGTCGGCCGGCCGCCCGGCGAGAGCGCTGGCGAGGACCGCGGCGTACCGGTTGGACACGAGCACCGACACCGCTCCACCGGGCGCGGTGGCCGCGGTGAGCGAGGCCAGCGATCCGGCGACGTCGTCGACGTATTCGAGCAGGCCGTGGCCGAGCACCAGGTCCGCCCCACCGGGCGGCGCGAAGGCGTGCAGCGCCTCGGTGTCCCCCTGCAGCGCGGTGATGAGCCGGTCGACGCCCGCGTCGGCGGCGCGGCGCTGCAGGGTGGCGAGCGCGTTGGGACTGGGGTCGACGACGGTGACCTCGCAGCCCGCGCTCGCCAGCGGCACCGCCCACACCCCGCTGCCGCCGCCCACGTCGAGGACTCGGGGCGGGCGGCCGTCCCGGCGCGTTCGGGCTTCGGTGATCTCTTCTTCCAGCACCCGGTCGACGGCGTCGGATCTCATGGCCAGCAGCGTAATGGCGGGTCAGACCGGGCGACGCACCGGCGGGGCGGGACGGTGGGCGCAGCAGCACACGTGATCGGTCCGGTTCCGTAGGCTACGGGCGTGCAAACGGTGGCAGTGCTCAGCCTCAAGGGCGGTGTCGGGAAGACGACCGTGGTGCTCGGGCTCGCATCGGCGGCCATGCGCCGCGGCGCTCGGACGCTGGTGGTGGACCTGGATCCGCAGTGCAACGCGACGGCCGCGCTGGAGCCGGACGAGACCCGGCTGGGTCTCAGCGACGTGCTGTCCGATCCGCGGGCGGAGGTGCTGCGCGCGGCGGTGGCGCCGAGCGGGTGGGGCGCGGAGGTCGACGTCCTGGTCGGGTCGGAGGACGCCGAGCTGCACAACGGCGGCCCGCACGACGGCGGGGGCGATCTGGCGAAGCTCACCGAGGCGCTGTCGACGCTGGACGCGTTGATCGCGGAGGGCGAGCTGCCGTACCAGCTGGTGCTGCTGGACTGCCCGCCGTCGCTGGGCAGGTTGACGCGTTCGGCGTTGATCGCGGCGGACCGGGCGCTGCTGGTGACCGAGCCGACGATCTTCGCGGTGTCCGGGGTGCAGCGCGCGTTCGAGGCGGTGCAGGCGGAGCGGGCCGAGAACAACCCGCGCCTGCAACCGCTGGGCGTGGTGGTGAACCGGGTGCGGCCGCGGTCGCACGAGCACCAGTTCCGCATCGAGGAGCTGCGGGAGATCTTCGGTCCGCTGGTGATGCCGGTGGCGCTGCCGGACCGGCTCGCGGTGCAGCAGGCGCAGGGCGCGTGCATGCCGATCCACCAGTGGGGGACGCCGGGTGCCCGGGAGGTGGCGTTGGGCTTCAACCTGCTGCTGGCCCGCACGTTGCGCGCCGGCCGCCGCCGGGATCCGCTGCCGGACGACTCGTTCGACGACGACCCGGGCGATCAGGACCTGGACGAGTTCGACGGCGACGCCCGACCGGGAGCCTGATGCCGGAGGGCGACACGGTGTTCTTGACCTGCCGGCGCCTCGACGAGGCGCTGGCGGGGGCCGAGGTGGTGCGCGGCGAGCTGCGCCATCCGCGCCTGGCCGAGGTCGAGCTGCGCGGCCGGGTGGTGCGCGAGGCGCGCCCGGTCGGCAAGCACCTGCTGATCCGCTTCACCGGCGAGCGGACGTTGCACAGCCACCTGGGCATGGACGGCGCGTGGCACCTGTACTCGCCGGGTGGCCGATGGCGCCGCCCGGCGCACCGGGCACGCGCGGTGCTGGAGGTACCGGGCCGGACCGCGGTGGGGTTCGACCTGCGCGGGATGCGCTGGGTGCGCACCGCCGACGAGGACTCGCTGGTCGGTCACCTGGGCCCGGACCTGCTGTCACCGGAGTGGGGTCCGGAGTCGGCGGCGGAGGCGGTGCGGCGGCTCACCGCGGACCCGGCCCGCGAGATCGGTGCGGCGCTGCTGGACCAGTCGGTGCTGGCCGGTGTCGGCAACATCTACCGGACCGAGGTGTGCTTCCTGCTGCGCCGCTCCCCGCACTCCCCGGTGGCGGAGGTCGACGCGGAGCGGGCGGTGCGGTTGTGCCGGGACCTGCTGCTGCGCAACGCGTGGAGCCCGGAGCGGTCCACCACGGGCGATCTCCGCCGGGATGCCCGCTACTGGGTGTACGGCCGCCGGACCTGCCTGCGCTGCGGCGGCCCGGTCCACCGCGATGGCGGTGCGGAGCGGGTCACCTACCACTGCCCCCGCTGCCAACCCGTCCCCCACCGCTAAGCATCCCGGCGCGCGGAGACCGCGTCGGCGAGTCCCCGCAGCACCGGGTACACGAGCACGATGCCGATGGAACCCCACACCAGCCCGGTGAAGCGCAGCGCCCCCAGCGACAGCGTCAGGTCGCCGACCCCGGCGACGAGGGCGGTCCCGAGCACCGCGAGGTTCACCGGATCGGCGAAGTCCACGCCCGCCTCGCTCCAGATCCGCACCCCCACGAGCGCGAGCACGCCCACGACGACGAGCAGCGCGCCGCCGAGCACGCCGACCGGGATGGTGCCGAGCAGCGCCCCGAACTTCGGGCAGAACGCGAGCACCACGGCGGCGACCGCGGCGATCATGCAGGCGGCGGTGGAGTACACGCGGGCCGCGGCCATCACCCCCACGTTCGGGGCGTGGCTGCTGAGCGCCGAACCGCCGCCCGCTCCGGAGAGCGCCGTGGCGAGCCCACCGCCGATGAGCGCGTCCCCGACCTGGCCGTCCAGGTTGCGCCCGCTCATCGCCCCGACGGCCTTCACGTTGCCGACGAGTTCGACGAGCACCACCAGCACCATGGGCGCCACGAACGGCACCGCGGACAGGTGCATCTGCGGGGTGACGAACTCCGGCGTCCCGAACCAGGGGGCGCGGGCGACGGCGTCCAGCCGAGCCGGGTCGACCTGGCCGAGCAGCGCGGCGCAGGTCCAGCCGGCGAGCACGCCGAGCAGCACGGCGAGCCGCCGCAGCATGCCGCGGCTGAGCACGGTGGCGAGCACGACGACGGCGAGGGTGATCGCGGCGGGCACGGGCTGCGCGCTGAACGAGCTCACCGTCTGCGGCGCGAGGCTGAGCCCGATCATCAGCACGATGCCCCCGGTGACCACCGGGGGCATCGCGGATTCGAGCAGCCGCACGCCGAGCGCTTTGACCGCGACCCCGAAGGTGAACACCACCAGGCCCACGATCATGATCGCGCCGAGCAGCGCGCCCGGGGTGGCTCCGCCGTGGTCGACGGCCGCGCCCATCGGGACGACGAAGGCGGCCGAGGCGCCGAGGTACGCGGGCACCCGGTTGCGGGTGACGAGCAGGAACAGCAGCGTGCCGAGGCCGGACAGCAGCAGCGTGGTGGAGGCGGGGAAACCGGTGAGCAGCGGGACGAGGGTCGTGGTGCCGAACATGGCGATCAGGTGCTGGAACCCGAACCCGAAGGTCAACGGCCAGCTGAGCCGTTCACCGGACCCCACGACCGCGTCGTCGACCAGCTGACGACCGTTGCCGTGCACGGTCCACAACGCCACATCGCCCTCCCCGACTGTCCCCACCCGCGGGGATCGCCGCCACGTAACGTAGCGACGCTGGGAAGATTACTATTCGGCATCACATAATCAACCCGTAACGGGGTCATCCGGGTGAAGAGATAAGTCACCCGGGGCCACGTGGAGTCATCACCCGGGTTCGCGACCTGCGGTTTCGCCGCTCAGGTGCGAGGTTGGTCCGCCGATCCGGCGGTTCCGCTGCCCCAGCCGAGTTCGTGCAGCGCGGTGGCGAGCCCGGCGAGCCGGTCGGTGGCGTCTTGCACGGCGTGGCGCTGCTCGGGGGCGCCGCTGGCGGCGACGGCCCGCCCGGCGGCGGCGACCAGGTAGCGGTAGCCCTCGACGCCCTCGTCGAGTTCGGCGCGCAGCCGCCGCACGTCCGCGCGCAGGTCGGCCTGCTCGGTGGCGGGTACGTGCGGCAACGCCGCTTCGACCGCCTGGAGGCGGGAGGCGACTTCGCGCAGCGCGGTCGCGGCGCGGTCCGCGGTGGCCCGCGCGTCGGTGGCCTCCTCGAACCCGCCGCCGCCGAGCTGCGTCAACGCCTGGTGCAGGCTCTGCTCGGCGTCGCGCAGCAGCCGCATCGGTTCCCGGGCCTGCGAGCCGTTCGGCGGCAGCTCCACCGGTTCCGGGGCGGCTTCGGGCAACGGGGTCCGGAGCAGCCGCCGGTAGCGCCGCCATTCGGCGACGGTGCCGAACGCGGCGGCGACGGCGACTCCGCCGACGCCGAACGCGGCGACGTCGAGCATCGTCTCCAGCGCGCCCGCGCCGACGGGGAGGCCGAACGCGTGCGGCGCGTACGCCCCGTACGCGCCGACGCCGAGCACCCCGGTGCCGACGGTGCCCGCGGTGGCGTTCTGCCGCGCCCGCTTGCGCTTGCGCAGCAGCCGCGCGCGCGGGTCGCGCCACTGCGCGAGCTTGCGGCGCACTTCACCGACGACGGGGCCGCGCAGCTCGCGCAGCGCGGCCTCGCCCCATGCCGCGAGCTCGTTCTTCCGCGGTGGCATCGTCCGGCTCGATCAGGCTTGCCCGGTCTGCGGGTTCTGCTGCTGCTGCGGCCGGGTCGCCGGTTCCGCGGTCTGGCCGCCCGCCTGCTCGCCACTGGTGACCTGCTGCTGGCCGCCGCCCATGGAGGCGCGCAGCTGCTCCAGCCGGTTCGAGCCCGCGGCGTCGAGGGAGGCCTGCTGGACCTCCATCATCCGGCCCTGCACGCTGTTCTGCGCCAGCTCCGCCTCGCCGAGCGCGGTGGTGTAGCGCCGCTCGATCTTGTCCCGCACCTCGTCCAGCGAGGGCGTGTTGCCGGGGGCGGCGAGATCGCTCATCTGCTTGAGCGAGTTGGACGCCTGCTCCTGCATCTTGGCCTGCTCCAGCTGGCTGAGCAGCTTGGTGCGCTCGGCGATCTTCTGCTGGAGCATCTGGGAGTTGCGGTCCACCGCCTGCTTGGCCTGCTCGGCCGCCTGCAGGGACTGGTCGTGCAGCGTCTTGAGGTCTTCCACGCCCTGTTCGGCGGTGACCAGCTGGCTGGCCAGCTGCGTGGCGGTCTCCTCGTACTTCTGCGCCTTGGCGGGGTCGCCTTCGGCGCGCGCCTGGTCGGCCATGACCAGGGCCTGCCTGGCCGAGGACTGCAGCTTCTCGACTTCGCCGAGCTGCCGGTTGAGCTTCATCTCCAGCTGCCGCTGGTTGCCGATCACCGAGGCCGCCTGCTGGGAGAGTGCCTGGTGCTGGCGCTGCGCATCCTCGATGGCCTGCTGGATCTGCACCTTCGGGTCGGGGGGGGGGGGGGGGGGGGGGGGGGGGGGGGGGGGGCGCGCGGGGGCGGGGCAGAGGGAACGGCGTGAGCGAGACGCCGCCCGCCCCGGCGGCGGGCGG
>NZ_JAIUJZ010000195.1:0-10899 GCF_020176775.1 Saccharopolyspora sp. 6M | reverse complement strand
CTTTGGGTCTGTGGGCTGGTGGGTGGGGGGGCCCACCCGCTTGGGCGGGGTGTCCGTCCACTTGGGGGGGGGTGTGAGCTTCGCACTGCCCCCACCCCGACGCCATCAGGTACTTCCAGAACTTCACGAACGGATTGGCCATCTCCTCCGCCTGCCTTCTCTCCTGCCGGTGCTGCCCGTGCGCGTGTCGCGACCGCGGACCTCGACCCGATGCCCGAGGTCCGGCGCGTGCCGGTTCCAGCCGTGTCGTGTCCCATTCTCATGGTGCCGCCGAACCCATCGTGTCAGGGCACGGTGTCCGGTTCCACCAGGATGCGAAGATCTCCGGGATTTTCCCCCGGTGACCCCCGAGCGGTCACGCCATGATCGAACCAGCACCGCCGACCGGGCCCGCGCCCGGGTCGCGGCCGCGGTTCCACGCGGTCCACCCGATCAACGCACGAGGGCGCGAGGAGGTTCCGCCGCGCGCGGGGCGGTGGGGTGCACCACCCCGCGCGACCACGGATGTCAGGCGGCGACGACCACGCCACCGGAACTGCGCACCGGTGCGCTGATCCGCTGGCTGAGCACCGGCTGCAGGCGGTGCTCCTCGGTGAGGTCCTCGCTGGAGAGCTGCGCCTCGACGCCCGCGGTTTCGGCGTCGGCGAAGTCGGCACCGGACAGCTCGGTGTCGGCGAGGTCGGCACCCATCAGGCTCGGCACCAGGCGGCCACCGTCGAAGTCGGCGGCGCCGCGCTGTTCGACCATCGCCGGGGTGAGCACGGTGCCCGACCCGTCGAGGTCACCCGCGACCGTGACGAGCAGTTCGGGCAGCGGCAGGTCCAATGCACCGCAGATCGAGGCCAGCAGTTCGCTCGAAGCCTCCTTGCGTCCCCGCTCCACTTCCGAGAGGTAGCCGAGGCTCACCCGGGCGGCGCGCGAGACATCTCGCAGCGTACGAGATTGAGCGGTCCGGGCGCGGCGCAGCCTTTCACCGACTGCTTCCCGCAACAACACGGTCATCGCGCGCCTCCCTCCTTCGTCGCTTACATCGTGCGCTACGCGTCAACGCCCCCTACGTTACTCATCGCAACGCCGTCGCGAGAGCGATCATCCGCCAATCCGCCGAGGGCGAACGTTCTCGGCGCCACCACGCGTGCGCGATTCGGCGACGATTCCGCAGCGCTGGGGCGCGCGGACACGTCCGGGACGTTCAACGCAGCACTGTCGTGAAGTGTTCCAACGCCACTCGAACGGCCGCCGCCCGCACTCCGGCGCGATCACCGGCGAGCTTGGTGGACAGCACGTTCGTCCCGTTCGGGCCGGCGAATCCGAGGTGCACGGTGCCGGGTTCCGCGCCGTCCTGCGGATCGGGTCCGGCGACTCCGGTGAGGCCGACACCCCAGGTCGCGGCGCAGCGCTCGCGGGCGCCGGTGGCCAGCTGTTCGGCGACGGCGGGCTGCACGGCACCGCCGCGGGCCAGCAGTTCCGCGTCCACTCCGGCGAGCCGTTCCTTGAGGTCGGTGGCGTAGACGATCAGCCCGCCGCGCACCACGTCGCTGGCGCCGGGCACGTCGGTGAGCGTGACCGCGAGCAGGCCCGCGGTGAGCGATTCGGCGGTGGCGACGGTCTCCCCGCGGTCGCGGAGGAGGCCGAGGAGTTCGGCGGCGGCGTTCACGAGCCCGCGCCCCCGGTGCGCCTGCCCATTGCGCGCAGCCGCCAGGCCCGCACCGCGTAGTCGAGCCCGGTCACGACCGTGACCAGCACCGCGGCGCCCATGATGACCCAGCGCAGCGGGTCGATCAGCTCACCCAGCGGCAGCAGGTAGGCGACGATCGCGATGGCCTGCAGCAGCGTCTTGAGCTTGCCGCCGCGGCTGGCCGGGATCACGCCGTGCCGGATCACCCAGAACCGCAGCAGTGTGACGAACAGCTCACGTGCGATGATCAACAGCGTGACCCACCACGGCAGGTCGCCGACGAGGCTGAGCCCGACCAGGGCGGCTCCGGTCAGCGCCTTGTCCGCGATCGGGTCGGCGATCTTGCCGAAGTCGGTGATGAGGCCGCGCCTGCGGGCGAGCTCGCCGTCGATGCGGTCGGTGATGGCGGCGACGAGGAACACCGCCAGCGCCACCCAGCGCCACAGCGGCTGGTGGCCGTCCTCCCGCAGCAGCGCCACCAGGAACACCGGGACCAGCAGCAGCCGGGACACGGTGAGCACGTTGGCGATGTTGAGCAGCGGCACCGGACGGGTCTCGGGCCCCGCTCCCGAAGCCGCGCCGTCGGCGCTCATGTCGTCCCCCCGGACGGTTGCCGTTCGGCATCGCCGGTCGGGCGGACCACGAGATCCACGCCTTCGCTGCCGACCACTTCGCAGCGGAGCACGTCGCCGACGACGACGTTCCCAGGATCGACGACGAGGCATTCGCCGTCCACCTCGGGCCCCTGGTGCTCGGCGCGGCCCGCGCAGCCGTCCTCGTGATCGGCGCCGCGCTCGACCAGGACCCGCACCTGCTCGCCGATGCGGTCTTCGGCGCGCTGGTCGGTGAGCTCGTCGACGAGCGCGGACAGCTCGGTGACGCGTTCGGCGATGACGTCCTCGTCGAGCTTGCCGTCGAAGCCCTCGGCCTCGGTGCCGTCCTCGTCGGAGTAGCCGAACACGCCGACGGCGTCCAGCCGGGCCCTGGTGAGGAAGTCGCGCAGTTCCGCGTATTCCTCCTCGGTCTCGCCGGGGAACCCGACGATCACGTTGCTGCGGATGCCCGCTTCGGGCGCGAGCTCCCGGATCTGCTCGATGAGCCCGAGGAAGGACTCGGTGGAGCCGAAGCGCCGCATCCGCCGCAGCACGGTCTCGCTGGCGTGCTGGAAGGACAGGTCGAAGTAGGGGGTGACGCCGGGCGTGGTGGCGATGGTGCGGACCAGCCCGGGACGGGTCTCGGCGGGCTGCAGGTAGGACACCCGCACCCGGTCGATGCCGTCGATCCCGGCGAGCCGCGGCAGCAGCGCCTCCAGGGCGCGCGGGTCGGCGAGGTCCTTGCCGTAGGAGGTGGAGTTCTCGCTGACCAGGAACAGCTCCCGCACGCCTTGGGTGGCCAGCCAGGCCGCCTCGCCGAGGATCTCGTCGGGCTTGCGGGACAGGAAGGAACCGCGGAAGGCGGGGATGGCGCAGAAGGTGCACCGCCGGTCGCAGCCGGAGGCGAGCTTGAGCGAGGCGACCGGCGCGTTGTCCAGCCTGCGCCTGCTCACCCGGGTGGAAGGCACCCAGCCGTGGCCCGGCACGGCGACCTCGGTGGCGGCGGCGGGCCGCGCGACCGGGGTGATCGGCAGCATGGTGCGGCGGTCCCGCGGCTGGTGCGAGGCGAGGGGCTTGCCCTCGATCACGTCGTCGAGCCGTTCGGCGAGCTGCCCGTAGTGGTCGAAGCCGAGCACGGCGTCGGCTTCCGGCATCTGCTCGGCGAGCTCCTGGCCGTAGCGCTCGGCCATGCAGCCGACGGCGACGACCTTCGCGCCGGTGTCGGAGGCGGCCAGCAGCGTGTCCACCGAGTCCTTCTTCGCGGATTCGACGAATCCGCAGGTGTTGACGACCACGACGTCCGCGGAGTCGGCGCCGTCGACGAGGTCCCACCCGTGCTCGTGCAGGGTTCCCGCGAGCTCTTCGGAATCGACTTCGTTGCGCGCGCAACCCAGAGTGACCATGGACACTCGGCGCGGTGTGGACCCTGCTGGCATGACCCGAGGTTAGCCGCCGGGTCCGGCGGCCCTGCGCCCGCGCCCGGCGAGCGGCCCGCAGGTCCGCTGAGCGCACCGGCGGGCGGCGGCCCGGGATCGGGTTCACGCCGGGTGATGACCTCGCCCCGCGGCGGGCCGGTGTGCGGTCGCGTTGCGTTCGTCGCGGAGCGTCGACCCGCGTGGCGCGGGAAAGGTAGCATTCCCGCCATGCATGACTATGCGACTGGGGCGATATCGATTCGGCGTGCTCGGGTCGACGACGTCCGGGGGATCAAGGCCCTGGTCGACTCGTACGCGGGCAAGGTACTGCTGGCCAAGGAACTCGTGACGCTCTACGAGCACGTCCAGGAGTTCTGGGTCGCCGAACTGGCCGGCGAGGCCGGGGCGCCCCGCCTGGTGGGCTGCGGGGCGCTGCACGTGCTGTGGGAGGACCTGGCCGAGATCCGCACCGTCGCCGTCGACCCGCTGGCCCGCGGCCGCGGCGTCGGCCACCAGGTCGTCGGCAGGCTCGTCGGCCTGGCGCGCGAGCTCGGGCTGGCCCGGGTCTTCGTGCTCACCTTCGAGACCTCGTTCTTCGGCCGCCACGGCTTCCGCCCGATCGACGGCGCCCCGGTCTCCCCCGACGTCTACGACGAGATGCGCCGCTCCGCCGACGAAGGCGTCGCCGAATTCCTCGACCTGCCCTACGTCAAGCCCAACACCCTCGGCAACACCCGGATGCTCCTCGAACTCCCCCGCTGACCCGGCTCAGCCGGGGCGCCCGTCCATCACGTCGACCAAGCGCCAGACCCCGCTGGACGGGTTCCGCTGGTGCTCGCACTCGTGCTCGCACCTGCGCTCCGCCCGCGCGCGGGCGTCCGCGAGGCCTTCCCGGTAGTCGTCGAAGGCGATCGACGCCTTCGCGTAGTGGCACACGTGGCGCTTGAGCCTGCGCGCGGCCGCCGCGTAGTCGAGCAACGCGCCGTCGTACTCCTCGAAGTGCAGGAGCAGCCAGTACTCGATGCACGGGTTGGACACGGCCAGCCTGATCTTCGCCTTGGGCCGACGACGACCGCCCCTGTTCTCCCGGCGGGTCACCGGTCGACCCCGAACGCCTCCGCGAATCGCTCGGCCGCCGTGAACGGGACCGCGCCGTAACTGCCGTGCAGGTAGCGCCGTTCGTGGTTCTCGCCCTTGCGCGGTTTGAAGTCGGACAGCGCGTAGAGCGAGCTCCGCCCGGCGCGGTCCTTCTCCACGAACCACACCGAATCACGTGGGAGGGACTCCTCGTCGAGCATCGTGCCGAGCAGGCTCGTGTCGTGGGTGGTGAGGATCAGCTGGGCCTGGCGTGTGTTGATCCGCTCGTCGCGGAACAGTCCGATCAGCCGGGAGGTGAGCAACGGGTGCAGGCTGGTGTCGATCTCGTCGACGACGAGGGCGGAGCCGTCGTGGAGCGCGGACAGGACTACCGGCAGCAGCCCGACCCACTGCTGCGTGCCTTGCGATTCGTCTCGGAGCTCGAACAGCTCGCCGCCGCCTTCCGCGTGCGCGAACTTGAGCAGCATCTCCACATCCAGGCCGCGAGCCTCCAGTTCGGCAATGCGGGCTTTCAAGCGGTCCGCTTCCTCGGATTCGCCCGCTTCCTCGGCCCGCTTCGCGCGCCCGAGGTACGAATCGATCAGGCTGCGATCTTCGCGTCGCTCCACCTGGACATCCGCGATACCGAGGTCCGCCGCTCGGATCAGGTTCAACACCTGCTCCCTCGACGCGTCGTCGCGCTCCAGGAATCCGGCGAGTCGTCGAGCTCCGAACATCGCCGGGCGGCCCGCCGCGGATCGCCGGAAGCGCAAGGTGCGCACGAACCACCGGTGAACCGGCTGGACCTCCTCGAACCGGGACTGCCCTGCCACGGAGAGCAGCAGGGCGTTCTCCCTGGTCATCTCCTCCAGCACCTCGCGCTTGACCTTCGCCGTCCGGACGGTCGAGCCGAACTTCACCTCGCGACCTTCGCGTTCGAAGAGCACCCGGCGCCGGTTCTCCGGATACGAGTAGAGCCACTCCTCGCGCACGGCGGAGTCGTCCAGGACGAACCCGTAGGTGTAGCGGACGGACTCGATGAGCAGCTCGACGACGAAGGTCGAAGGTTCTGCTCGTAGCGCGGGGTCGAGCCGGAACGGTCGCCTCGGCACACCATCGTCACCGTCCGCGTCCCAGTGGCCGAAGGAATCCACCACTGCCGACCGCATGAACCGCAGCCCGTCCAGCAGGTTGGACTTGCCCGAGGCGTTGGCCCCGTAGATCGCCGCCACCGGCAGGACTTCGCGCGTCCTGTCGTAGGCGGGCATCAGCAGCAACTCCTGCTCCTCCGCGAACGAGCGGTGGTTGCCGAGCCGGAAGCTCCGGAGCATGGGACACCTTCCGAGGTCGAGCTTCGAGCATTCTCGTGCAAGTTAACCGCAAAGAACAGCCCGGAGGTACCTCGACGGGCGTGTCCGCGCCGACACCATCGGGCGGACCCGGGTCAGAAGAGGTCGGCGACGGCTTCGGTGGTCCTGTCGGCGTTCTCCAGCCAGAACTCGTGGGTGAGTTCGGACAGGCGGCGGACGTCCCAGCCGTGGCGGGCCAGGTCGGCGGGCACGACCGCTTCGCCTTCGCCGGAGAGGACGACGGTGCTGGGGACCTCCGGCGCGGCGGCCGGGAACGGGTGGTGGGCGATGTCCCGGTACACCGCGCTGATCATGCTCCGGTCGAAGCCCCGCTTGGCCCGCGCGGTGAGCTCCCGGGTGCGCGGGGTGTGCGCGGCCTCCGCGCGGCGCCGCTGGTCGCGGCGGCCCAGCGCGCTGATCAGCAGGCCGACCAGCGGCGCCGCCCAGAACAGCCGCGCCCGGAGCCCGCTCGTCGGCAGCGCCAGCCGGAACCCGGGATCCAGGTACAGCGCGTGCTTCGGCGCGAGCCGGCCGATCGCGCGCGGCACGATCGCCCCGCCCAGCGAGTGGCAGGCCAGCACGTCCAGCCCGGTGGGCAACGTGTCGACCAGGTCCGCGGCGAAGTCGTCGACCAGGTAGGAGGAACCCCGCGGGCTGTCGCCGTGGCCGCGCAGGTCCACCGCGATCACCGTGTGCCCGCTCGCCGCCAGCGGCGCGGCGAAGTCCTCCCACAGCGCCCCGGACTGGCCGAGCCCGTGCACCAGGCCGACCTCGCGCGGGCCGTCGCCGAACACCGTCGTGCTGAGCCGCACCGGTCCCCCTCCGCTCGTGGTGATCACCAGCCTAGCCGCGCCGGCCGGGCTGCTCCGGCCGTCGCGACATCCCCGGTTCACCTGCTGAAAACCCGATCAGTCCCGCGCGCACCGCGTGCAACCGCTATAACACTGGGTGATCTGTGCAGGCCCCACCCTGACCCGAGGAGACCTCGTGTTCCGTTCCGCACGAATCCGCCGCGGCCTCGTCGCTTCCGCTGCCGCGGGCGCCGTGCTGCTGCTGTCCGCAGGTACCGCGCACGCGGACCTGTCCGACGGCGAGCTGCGGCAGATCACCGACCAGTACCTGTTCGAGACCTCGCTGGACGACTTCGTCGACCTGCGGTCCGAGCAGCCGCACGCCGACCAGCTGGACTGGTCCTCGGACAGCTGTTCCTACTCGCCGGACGAGCCGCTGGGCTTCGACTTCTCCACCAGCTGCGACCGGCACGACTTCGGCTACCGCAACTACAAGGCGCAGGACCGGTTCACCGACGACGGCCGGCTGCGCGTCGACGACAACTTCAAGGCGGACATGTACTCGGTCTGCGCCGACGACGGGCTGTGCAAGGCGGCCGCGAACGTCTACTACGCGGCGGTGCGCCAGTTCGGCGGCGCGGGCACCTCCACCGCGGACGCGGTCGAGCAGGCCGAGATCACCCCGGTGCAGGCCGACTCCGGGCGCGTCATCGGCTTCGAGGCGAAGACGCGCAGCGGCGAGCGGGTGCTGTTCCAGGCCTGATCGGCGGGTGGCCCGGGGACTGGTCGGCAAGCTGATCGAGGTTCGATCGGCGGTGCTGATCGAGGCCCGGGCGAGGAGCGGGGGCGGTCACCAGGTGGCCGCCCCCGCTCGTCTTCGGCGGTGCCTCCGGGCGCTGCCGCCGGATAGGGTCGGCCACGTCGATCACGACGACGTGGAAGGACGGTGCCCGATGGTGCGGCGGCAGATCCCCCGCTGGTCCGAGCTGCGCCCGCTGCTGCGGGTGGAGCCGCCGAAGCTGAACCCCACCGAGCGGCGGCTGTCGAACGCGCACACCATCGCGGACCTGCGCGCCATCGCGCGCCGCCGCACCCCGCGCGCGGTCTTCGACTACACCGACGGCGCCGCCGAGAGCGAGACGAGCCTGCGGCGGGCCCGGCGCGCGTTCCACGACGTCGAGTTCCACCCCTCCGTGCTCCGCGACGTGTCCACGGTGGACACGAGCACGACGGTGCTGGGCGAGCACTCCGCGCTGCCGTTCTCGCTGGCCCCGACCGGTTTCACCCGGATGATGAACCACGAGGGCGAGCCCGCGGTGGCGCGGGTCGCCGAGCGCGCGGGCATCCCGTACGCCCTGTCGACGATGGGCACCACCTCCGTCGAGGACCTCGCCGCCGCCGCGCCGCGCGCCCGCAAGTGGTTCCAGCTGTACGTGTGGCGGGACCGCGCGGCCAGCCGCGACCTGGTGCAGCGCGCGCAGGCCGCCGGGTACGAGGCGCTGATGCTCACCGTGGACACCGCGGTGGCGGGCGCGCGGCTGCGGGACGTGCGCAACGGGTTGACGATCCCGCCGTCGCTGACGGTGAAGACGATCGCGGACGGGGCGCTGCACCCGGCGTGGTGGCTCAACCTGCTCACCACCGAACCGCTGTCGTTCGCCTCCTTCCACCGCTGGGAGGGCACCGTCGCCGAGCTGATCAACGAGATGTTCGACCCCTCGTTGAGCTTCGCGGACGTCGAGTGGCTGCGGGAGGCGTGGGACGGACCGCTGGTCATCAAGGGCCTGCAGAACGCGGCCGACGCGGCGAAGGTCGTGGAGCTGGGCGCGGACGCGGTGGTGCTGTCCAACCACGGCGGCCGCCAGCTGGACCGGGCGCCGACGATGCTGGAGCTGCTGCCGCGGGTGCGGGAGGCCGTCGGGGACCGCGCGGAGATCCTGCTGGACACCGGGATCCTCAGCGGCGCGGACGTGGTCGCCGCGGTGGCGCGCGGCGCGGACTCCTGCCTGGTGGGGCGGGCCTACCTGTACGGCTTGATGGCCGGCGGGGAGCGCGGCGCGCAGCGCGCGGTGGACATCCTGCGCACCGAGGTGGAGCGCACGATGCGGCTGCTCGGCGTCACCTCGCTGGCCGAGCTGACCGAGTCCCACGCGACGCTGCGCACCTGATCGCAGCGGGGTTCCGGGTGGACGCGCCGCCCCTCGCCCCTGCGCTGCGGGAGTGTCGTTCTCCTGTCAGCGGCGAAGCCGCTGAACAGCGACCACCAAAGCAGCCGGACCACCCGCGGGTTCTCAGCGGTTCCCTCGCGAGGACAGCGTTTTCGCCTGTGGCGGAGCCACCGGTGAAAACGATCCCGCAGCGGGGGAACCGCTGAGGTTCCGCCACGCGCGCACCACGCAACAGGCGCGGATACCGGAGAACTCAGCGCCCGGGGCGCGGGTCGAGCGGGGTGCGGCCGGTGTCCGCGGTCGCCGCGTCGCCGTCGCCGTCGATGGGGCCGGTGCCGAAGAACGCCTCGCACGGCCCGCCGATGTACTTCTCGAAGTCCGTGACGACGTGGATCAGCGACTTCCCATCCTCGGTGGGGAGGACGGACGGGCTGAACCCGCGGCAGGTGCTGCCCTGGTTGTGGTCGATGTGCACCGGGGCGTCGATCTCGCGCCAGCCGGTGGACAGGTCGGACGGGTGGTCGTTGACCATCAGGGTGCGGCCGTTGCCGGGCGCCCAGCCGCCTTCGTCCCCGCCGAGCATCTGGTAGGCGAGGACGAGCCTGCCGTTCGGGTCGTCGCCCGGCGCCCAGGTGATCGTCGGCGTGCCGAGCGGCTGCCCACCCGTGTCCGAGACGATCTCGGTGCCGGGGTCGTAGGGGTCGCCCCAGTCCCAGCCGTCCGGCGAGGTCCGCATCCACACCGTGCAGGTGTGCACCGGGTCGAAGTTGCACATCTCGTAGGTCATCACGTACGTGCCGTCCGGCAATTGCCGAACGCCCGCCATGCCCGGCCGGACCCGGAATTCGTCCTGCTTGATCGCATCGCGTTCATCGGTCCAGGTGATGCCGTCCTTCGACCGGACCTGCACCATTTTCTGATCGTGCGCCGGGTCCATGTCGTCCGAGTAGAAGGCGACCAGATCGCCTTCCGCGGAGACGGTGAACTCCGGTTCCCAGATTCCCGGACCCGGCGGTTTCGCCACGACGTCGGACATGAAGGTCCAGTTCCGGCCGTGGTCGTCGCTGCGCCACAGCCGGACGCTGCTGGTGCGGTTCTCCTCGTCGTCGCCGACGCCCGCGGTGCCCGCCCACAGCAGGGTTCCCGCGGGCATGTCCCCGACCTGGCGGGGCAGCTCGTAGAGGGTCGAGCAGCACATGCCCTTGGCGTTCTCGCCCGCCGGGTCGCGGATCTCGCCGACGGGTTGGAAGGACTTCCCGTCATCGGTGCTCTCGTAGATCACCGCACGTCCGGCGTTGTCCACGTAGGTCGTCATGCTGGCCAGGACGCGGCCGTTCGCCAAGCCGCCGTTCTCCAGCCGGACCAGCCGCGGGTAGCTGCTGCCGCCCTGCCGGAACATCTCGCCCTTCGAGACGTCCATCGGCACCGGGTCGGTGGCCGGCGGGTCTGCCCAGGCGTTCGCCTGGTACCAGCCGGCGAGCAGCAGCACCGACAGCGCGGTGGCGGCACCGGCTCGTGCTTTCTTGCCGTTCATCGCGAACCCTTCGATCGAGGAGCGGCGCAGAACATATCCGACGGTGATCACGACGTGAACCCCGTTGGCACATTTCCACCACTCCCCTGAACGGCGGTGTCGTGCCGGTGAAAAGCACACGTCGGGACCATTTCGGAGAGGAAGATCACCGCTGGAACGACGACGGGCCCCCCCCCGGGTGGGGGGGGGGGGGGGGGGCGGGGGGGGGCGGCCCCGCGTCCCGCGGCGCCGTGTCCGGCCGGCACGCCAGCAGGCCCGCCGACCAGTCCCGCAGCCCCTGGACGTAGCGCAGAA
>NZ_JAIUJZ010000194.1:0-22716 GCF_020176775.1 Saccharopolyspora sp. 6M | reverse complement strand
GTGCCCGCTCGGTGGGCTCGTGGTCGGGGTGAACGGACCGTTTGCCTCATCTAGTTGGTCGAACGGTCCGTTCACTCCGGCAGGAGGTGGTGCGAGTGGGGTCACAGGGGGTGCGCGGAACTCCCGCGGGCGGGGGCGCGACCAGTCCGGGAGCGGGCAGCTTCCCGCTTCCGGGGCGCGCGGCGCCCGTTCGCCCCGGGGACGTCGAGCACGAGGACAGCGCAGTGCCACCACCCGGTTCGCAGCCCCCGCACCGCCTGCCGTGGATCGCGGGGGCGAGCATCGCGGCCCTCGTGTCCGTGTTCGTCGCCGTCTTCCTCGGCGAGTCCGGCTACGCGGCGCTCGGGTTGTCCGATCCGGGTGCCGTGGTGCGCGTCGGGATCGGATTGGTGCGGCTGGTGGCCGACGCGTCCGCCGCGATCACGTTGGGATCGCTGGCGTTCGCCGCGTTCTTCACCTCGCCACGCGAGTCCGGCGGCATCGCACCGGACGGGTTCGCCGCGGTCCGCGCGGCCGGCGCGGCGGCCTGGGTGTGGGCGGTCGCTGCGGTGCTGATGATGCCGTTCGAGATGGCGGACGGGACGGGGCACCCGCTGCGCCGCGTGCTGCCGCCGGACGCGTTCACCGGGTTGTTCAGCGCCATGTACGAGCCGACGGCCTGGGCGATCACCGCCGGTGTCGCGCTGGTGGTGGCGGTCGGCGCCCGGACGACGCTGCGGTGGCGACCCGCGCTCGGGTTGACCGCGCTCGCCGCGTTCGCGCTGCTGCCGCCCGCGGTGGTGGGTCATTCGGCGTCCAACGCGGGCCACGACTTCGGGACCAACGCGATCGTGCTGCACGTGCTGGCGGCGGCGCTGTGGATGGGCCTGCTGGCGGCGGTGATCGCGCACCTGCGGCGCGGTGGCGCGCACCGGGAGCTGGTGCTGCGCAGGTACCGCCGGTTCGCCGGGGTGAGCTGGCTGGTGCTGGCGGTCTCGGGGCTGGTGGACGCGCTGGTGTTGATGCCGCTGTCCGACCTGGGGCGTACCGCGTTCGGCGTGCTGGTGCTCGCGAAGATCGTGCTGCTGGTGCTGCTCGGCGCCTGCGGCAGCTGGGTGCGGCGCCGGTCGTCGGCACCGGTGGCGCTGCTGTCCGCCGAGTTGTTGATCATACTGGTGTCGGTCGGCGTGTCGATGGGCATGGCGCAGACGCCACCGCCGAACCTGCTGGACCGCGGGGTCAGCTCCTCGGAGGTGATCCTCGGCTACGACCTGCCGGGACCGCCGAGCGCGTGGGGATTCCTGGGCACCTGGCGCTTCGACCTGGTCCTGGGCCTCGCCGTGGTGGTGCTGGCTGCGCTGTACGTCGCGGGGGTGCGCCGGTTGTGGCGGCGCGGGGACCGGTGGCCGGCCGGGCGCACGGCGGCGTGGCTGCTCGGCTGCGTCACGGTGCTGGTCGCGACGTCCTCCGGGCTAGGCGTCTACTCGTCCGGGGTGTTCAGCGTGCACATGCTGGTGCACATGGTGCTGAACATGCTGGCGCCGGTGCTGCTGGTGCTGGGCGGCCCGATCACGTTGGCACTGCGGGCATTGCCGACCGCGGGCCGGGGGAATCCGTACGGCGCCAGGGAAGTGCTGCTGGCCGTGGTGCATTCGCCGGTGGCACGGGCGGTGGCGCACCCGGCGATCGCGACGGTGCTGTTCGTCGGCTCGTTCTACGCGCTGTACTTCACGCCGCTGTTCGAGAACGCGATGTCCGAGCACTGGGCGCACGAGCTGATGAACGTCCACTTCGTCCTGGTCGGCTACCTGTACTACTGGACGGTCATCGGGGTGGATCCGGCGCCGAAGCCGCTGCCGCACCTGGGGCGGCTGGGCATGGTGTTCGCGGTGATGCCGTTCCACGCCTTCTTCGGCGTGATCGTGATGGGCATGAACGACGTGATCGCGGAGAACTTCTACCGCACCCTCGACCTGCCGTGGGCGCAGGACCTGCTCGCGGACCAGAAGCTCGGCGGTGGCATCGCGTGGGCCGCGGGGGAGGCGCCGCTGGTGGTGGTGCTGATCGCGCTGCTCACCCAGTGGTACCGGCACGACGCGCGGGTGGCACGCCGCGCCGACCGCTCCGGGGACGAGGAGCTCGCCGCCTACAACGCGATGTTGGCGAAGCTCGCGGAACGCCGCTGAAGGCTGGGCGAGCTCCTGCTGCGAAGTGGGTGGGGTGGCGGAACCTCAGCCGTTCCCTCGCTGCGGGATCGTTTTCACCGGTGGCTCCGCCACAGGAGAAAACGCTGTCCTCGCGAGGAAACGGCTGAGAACCCGCGGGTGGTCCCGTTGCTCGGGTGGTCGTTTGCTCAGCGGCTTCGCCGCTGACAGGAAGGAGTCGAGAGCAGCAGGGCAGGTTCGAAGACGGGCAAGTGAGGTTCTGCCGCCCGCTCCGCCTCGTGAACGGGGGCTGGGGGGAGTCCTGTGCTCGGCGGATGCGGCCACGTGGGGTTCGGTTGCGCGTCGAGGAGCTGCGGGGGCGTGACCAGGAGCGGGACCGGGCCGAGCCTGGGCGGGCGCGGGGTCGGGCGTTGGCCTGGTTCGTGCACGGCTGCGTGCTGATCGACCTGGACGTGACCACGAGCAGCGTGGTGGAGCTTTACTGGGAAGTGCTCGCCCTGCTGGACGATCCGGCGCAGCACCGCACCGGCAGCGGGTGGGAGCGGGCCGTGCTGCACTGCGTCGACCTGCTGCGGGAGCCGTTGGCGGAGGTGGCGGCCGATCCGCACCGGCACGCCTCCCGCGACGAGCGGCTCGCGCTCGCGCCGCTGGTGGAGATCCCGCGGCAGGTCCTGGCCGGCCCGGGTGACGCGGAGCGGAGCTTCCCGATGGCGTGCTGGAACGCGGCCGGTGCCCTGCTGGACGGGGTGATCTCGCCGTACCGGGCCGTCGGTTTCGTCGTCTGTGTCGGCTACTTCTCCCAGGATCAGGACCTGACGTGGGTGCGGGAGTGGCAGGTCCGGTACGAGGACGAGCCGGACGCGCGCCCCGCGCTCGACGCGGAGATCCGGGCGTGGGCGCGCGATCGGGTCGTCGGCCGGGACTAGCGCGACCCGGTCGCGCTCGTCGCCGCTAGTCGGTGCGCAGTCCGGTGAAGCGCCGCAGCCGCAGGCTGTTGGACACCACGAAGAACGAGGACAGCGCCATCGTCGCGCCCGCGATGAGCGGGTTGAGCAGACCCAGCGCGGCCAGCGGCAGCGCGGCGAGGTTGTAGCCGAACGCCCACAGCAGGTTCCCGCGGATCGTGCGCAACGTGGCCCGCGCCAACCGGATCGCGTCCGGCGCCACCGTCAGGTCCTCCCGGACCAGGATCAGGTCGGCGGCGTCGATGGCGATGTCGGTGCCGGTCGCGACGGCCAGTCCGAGGTCGGCGGTGGCCAGCGCCGGGGCGTCGTTCACGCCGTCGCCGATCACCGCGACCACGTGGCCTTCGGCGCGGAGGCCGCGCACCACTTCGGCCTTCTCGTCGGGCAGCACCTCGGAGATGACCCGTTCGATGCCGACCTCGTCGGCCACCGCCCGCCCGGTGGTGGCGTTGTCGCCGGTGAGCAGGATGGTGCGCAGCCCGAGCCGGTGCAGTTCGGCGATGGCCCGGGCCGCGGTGGGTTTCACCGCGTCGGCCAGCGCGAACACGGCGACGACCGCGCCGTCCTCGCCGCAGAGCACCGCGGTGCGGCCCTGCGCCTCCCAGTTCTCGCGGAGCCGGTCGAGCTCCGCGGGCACCTCCCAGCCCCGTTCGTCGAACAGCGCGCGGCGGCCGATGAGGACGTCGCGCTCCTCCACGACGCCGTGCGCGCCGAGCCCCGGCCGGGCCGCGAACGAGTGGACCGCGGGGAACCGGCCCGCCGTAGCGTCCACTTCGGACGGTGCGGCGGTTTCGGCCGATCCGGGTTCGGCGTCCGCCGCGCCGGAATCCGCCTCGGTGCGGGCGAACGCGGCGATCGCGGCGGCCACCGCGTGTTCCGAGGCGTCCTCGACGGCGCCCGCCCGGCGCAGCACCCCGGCGCGGTCCCGCTCCGGCGGCACGTGCAGCTCCACCACCGACATCCGCCCTTCGGTGACGGTGCCCGTCTTGTCCAGCACCACGGTGTCCACGTCGCGGGTCGATTCCAGCGCCTGGTAGCCCTTGATGAAGATGCCCAGCGTGGCGCCGCGCCCGGACGCCACCATCAGCGCCGTCGGCGTGGCCAGGCCCAGCGCGCACGGGCAGGCGATCACCAGCACCGCCAGCGCCGCCGTGAACGCCCGGTCCGAGTCGCCGGTCCACAGCAGCCAGGCCAGCAGGGTCAGCGCCGATCCGGCCAGCACGGCGGGCACGAAGTACGCGGAGATCCGGTCCGCGAGCCGCTGCACGGCGGCCTTCCCGGACTGGGCCTCGGACACCAGCCGCAGCATCGCCCCGAGCCGGGTGTCCGCCCCGACCTGGGTGGCCCGCACCACGAGCCGCCCGTCGAGCACGGCGGTGCCGCCGAGCACCGCGTCCCCCGCGCCGACCTCGACGGGCGCCGACTCGCCGGTCATGGCGCTGCGGTCCAGCGCACCGCGGCCGTCCTCGACGACCCCGTCGGTGGCGACCGTCCCGCCGGGCCGCACCAGGAACCGCTGCCCGGCGCGGAGTTCCGCCGCCGGGACCTCCCGCTGCGAGCCGTCGTCGAGCAGTACGGTCACGTCCTTGGCCCGCAGCGCGGCCAGCGCGTGCAGCGCGTCCCCGGCCCGCCGCTGCGCCCGCGCCTCGAAGTACCGGCCGGCCAGGACGAACGCGGTGACGCCCGCCGCGACCTCCAGGTACAGCGCGCCCTGCGGGTTCAGCAGCAGCCACCAGCCGGGTTCGCCGACCGGGTCGGGCCGGGCGAACATCGCGTACAGCGACCAGCCGACGGCGGCGGTGACGCCCAGCGACACCAGGGTGTCCATCGAGGACGCACCGCGCCGAGCACCGCGCAGCGCGGCCCGGTGGAACGGCCACGCGGCCCAGCCCGCCACCGGCAGCGTCAGCGCCACCAGCAGCCATTGCCAGCCCGGGAAGCGGGCCTGCGGCACCACCGTGAACAGGATCGACAGGTCGCACAGCGGCACGAACAGCACCACCGCGACCAGCATCCGCCGCCACAGGTCGCGGACCCGGTCCGGCGCCGCACCGCCCGCGGCGGGCTCGGGTTCCGCGTCCGGTGGCGGCACCGGTTCCGCGTCGTAGCCGGCCCCGCGCACGGTGTTGATCAGCTGCTCGACCTCGTGCTCGGCGGAGAACTCGACGGTGGCGACGGCCGTCGCGTAGTTCACGCCCGCCCGCACCCCGTCGAGCTTGTTGAGCTTGCGCTCCACCCGGGTCGCGCAGGCGGCGCAGGTCATCCCGCGCACGGCCAGCTCGACCTGCCGGGGTGGTTCCGTCGCCGTCGAGCCGTGGGGCGGTCCGGTCGGCTGGGTCGTCGTCGGGGACATCGGGCAAACCTCTCGCGGAACTCCGGTGGCCCGCGATCAGGCCACCCGTGCACACAGTCGGGCCGGCCTGGGGCCGGGTTCCCGCGGCTCGCTGTGAGCTGCGGAACTCGGGGGCCGCACTTCAATGATCACGGGTCGAACACGCGTTCGCCACTACACGATCGGTCGACGTCAGGCGGGGTCCTTGACCAGCTTCGCCACGAAGAAGCCCTCGAAGACGTCCGAGGGCCGCACCCGCACCGCGTGCCGCAGGCCCGGGTCGAACTTCTCGCCCCGCCAGGAACCCAGGCCCGGCAGGAACTCCTCCTCGCTGAACCCGAGCGGCGCCACCGACAGGTCGGCGTGCCTGCGCAGCACCTTGTGCACCGGGAACTCGTCCTCCTCCGGGCTCAACGTGCACGTCGAGTACACCAGCGTCCCGCCCGGCTTCAGCAGCTTGTAGGCCGCGTCGCACATCTTGGTCTGCAGGTGCTTGTACTTCTCGATCCGCTCCTCGGACCAGTACCGCAGCGCGTCGGACTTGCGCAGGTTCACCCGGCCCTCCCCGGAGCACTGCACGTCCAGCAGGATCCGGTCGAAGCGCTCCGCGGGCACCGACTTGTCGATGTACTGCGCGTTGTGCGTGGTCAGCTCGGCGTGCCGCACCCCGTAGAGCTCGGCCAGCTCGGCGAGCTTGGCCGCCCGCGGCGGTGCCGAGTCGTTCAGCCACAGCTCGCCCTCGTTGCCGGTGCGCGCGGCGATGTGGAACGCCTTCCCGCCGGGCGCGGCGGCCACGTCGAGCACCGAGTCCCCGGGCTGCGGGTCCAGCGCCACCGGCGGGATCAGGCTCGCCGCGTTCTGCAGGTACACCCGCCCTTCGTGGGCGAGCGGCAGCACCTCGTCGAAACCGTCGTTGTCCGGCCAGAAGAACGAGTGCTCGCACCAGTCCACCGGGATCAGCCCGGGCGCCTTCGCGCGCACGAACTCCAGCGTCTCGCGGTAGCGCGGCTCGTCCAGCAGCCGGTTGACCCGGATCGAGGTGGGCCGGGCACCGCGGAACACGGACTCGACCTGGTTCGGACGGATGCCGAGCACCTCCGACATCCGCTTCTCGAACGCACGGGTCTTGCGCTGGCTGCTCACGGCCGCTGCTCCTGTCGGGTCGTCCGGTCCGGTACCCGAAGCCTGGCACGACCGCCTCGCGCACGGCGCCCCCGGGCCCGGCCCACGGCCCGCCCGCGATCACTCCCGCGCGGGAACCGGTCCCCTCCGGCGGGGGAGTCGGCGGGCTGGTGCACCGGGCGGTCCTCGTGGCACGGCGGAGGGTGAGCGGCGGTGGCGGGGAACCGTCGCCTCGCACGGCGCGGCGCTGTTCGGCCTCGCGCACGCGCAGTGGCTGGTGGACGCGGCTGCCCACCGGATGGGCCGGAGCGTTGCTCGCGGCGGCGCCGGTGCGGACCGACCGGGCGGGGTGGCGGGTACCATCGGGCGCAGCGGTGGTGGGGCTCGCCGCTCCGAAGGTCGGAGAACCGCGGCACGACGCCGCCAACAGTCCCTATCGGACCGGACGCGTGCCGTCTGGTCGCGGTAGGAGGCGTGCATGGCGAACCCCGACGAGGCCGTCGATCCGGACGTGGATTCCCGGATTCCCGCGCAGCGGCGCGAACTCTCCCGCACCAGGGGTGCGGTCCTGCTGGTCATCGCGCTCGGCGGCGGGCTGGGAGCGCTGGCCCGCTACGGCATCTCGCTGCTGCTGCCGACCGAGCCGGGGCGGTTCCCGTGGGCGACGTTCGGGATCAACGTGCTGGGCTGCCTGCTCATCGGCGTGCTGATGGTGCTGATCACAGAGGTGTGGACGGCGCATCCGCTGGTGCGGCCGTTCTTCGGCGTCGGCGTGCTCGGCGGGTTCACCACGTTCTCCACCTACGCGGTGGAATTCTCCGCGCTGCTGGCGCCGGGGACCGTGCTGATCGCGGCCGCCTACCTGGCGGGGACGTTGCTGTGCGCGCTGCTGGCGGTGCTGCTCGGCGTGGCGTTGACCCGGTGGGCGGTCACCAGGGAGGTGGGCTGAGATGGCCTTGCGCATGTCCGTGTTCCTCGGTGCCGACGACCGGTGGCACCACAAACCCCTCTACCACGAGATCGTCAAGCGGGCTCGGGACGCGGGCCTGGCCGGGGCGACCGTGCTGCGCGGCGTGGAGGGCTACGGGTTGTCGTCCCGGGTGCACACGACGCGGCTGCTGGACCTGGCGGAGGACCTGCCGGTGCTGGTGGTGATCGTGGACTCCGAGGCGAAGGTGCGCGGGTTCCTGCCGCAGCTGGACGGGTTGATCGGTGACGGCGCGGTGGTGCTCGACGAGGTCGAGACGATCGTCTACCGGGGGTACGAGCGGGCGTGACGGCGGTGCTGGTGTTCCTCGGGGCGATGGTCGGCGCCCCGCTGCGGTACCTCACCGACCGCGCCGTGCAGTCCCGGCACGACACGTTGTTCCCGTGGGGGACGTTGACGGTGAACGTGCTGGGGTCGCTGGTGCTGGCCGGGCTGGCCGGGGCGGGCGGGGCGTTGCCGCCGCTGGTCGCGGAGCTGGTCGGCGTCGGGTTCTGCGGCGCGCTGACCACGTACAGCACGTTCAGCTACGAGACCTTGCGGCTCGCGGAGGACCGCGCGTACTTCTACGCGGCGCTGAACGTCGTGATCAGCGTGCTCGCGTCGGTGGGTGCTGCGCTGCTGGGGCACACCGCGGTGCAGGCCGTGGTCTGAACGCCGGCGCGATCCGGCCTCGGCCGAACGGCCGGGATCGGGCGGCGGGCGGCCGTGATCCGCCATTCCACCGCTCGTGGGGGAATTCCCCGGCCGAGCCCGGGCGGAAGCATTCCGGCGGCGTGCCGAACGCACTCTGGATTCCGAACGGACCCGCGGCACCGAGAAATCGCCGGTTGCCGATATCGCGAAGGGAATCCCGCATGGGAATGAAGAATTCGGTTCGTCGGATCTCCGTGGGCGCAGCCGCGCTGCTGGGCGGCGCGCTGCTCGCCGGGACGGTCGGTGCGGCCGCCGCGTCGGCCGCCGAACCGGGCGCGGTGCAGTTCTGCGCGCAGGGCGATTACGCGGCGTACGTGGACATCCACTCCGTCGACCTGGGTGACGGCACGCTCTCGCCGGGCATGCTGAGCACCGTCCAGGAACCCGGCCAGTGCTGGGAGAGCGACCTCGGCTCGATCGGTCCGGACGCGCCGGTCGACGTCTGGGGAATTCGCGCCGACGGTTCCACCTTCCACGTGGGCGCGTCCACCGTCGATCCTGGATCCGGAACCGGTCTCGGCGCCCAGGGCACTGCGGCGAATCCGTCGTTGGCCCAGTGGTGAGCTAGCCGGACGGGCTCGGAATTCTCGGGCGCGAAGAATTCCGGGCCCTCCTCCGAATCGCTTTCGACTTCCCGGGCATCACGATCCGGCGGAGGACCTGGCGCCGGACGGCGTCCGCCGCGAAGGTGGAACCGCACCGGACCGCACCAGGAAGGACCACCATGACCGCACGGTTCAACCCGCGCGTCCTGCTGTTCGACATGGACGGCACGCTCGTCGACTCCACCGCGGTGGTCGAACGGACCTGGCGCGACTTCGCGGCACGGCACGGGCTGGACGCGGCCGACATCCTCGCCGATTCGCACGGCCGCCGCGGTGGTGAGACCGTCGCCCGCCACCTGCCCGCGGGTGCCGACGTCGCCGCCGAGACCGCCCGCGTCGACGAGCAGGAGCTGCGGGACCTCGACGGGGTCGTGGCCATCCCGGGCGCCGCCGAGCTGCTGGCCGGACTGCCCGCCGGGAGCTGGGCGCTGGTGACCTCGGCCGGCCCGGAGCTGGCCGCGCGCCGGATGGCCGCGGTCGGGCTGCCGATGCCGGACGTGGTCGTCACCGGCGAGGACGTGCGGCGCGGCAAACCCGATCCGGAGGGCTACCTGCGGGCGGCGGCAGCGCTCGGCGTCCCCGCGACCGAGGCGTTGATCTTCGAGGACGCCGAGGCGGGGATCGAGGCCGCGCGCGCCGCGGGCGGCCGGGTGGTCGTCGTCGGCTTCCGCACCGGCCCCGCCACCAGCGGGCTGCCCCGCATCGCCGACTTCACCGGGGTCCGGGCGGACTCGGCGGAATCCGGTCTGACCGTGGAACTCCGCGCGCCCGCCGACGAGGAGGCCGCCCGCCGCTGACCTGATGGCCGCCGGGAACGCGCCGATCGGCCGAGGTGCCGGGGGACGCGCTCCGGAGATGCTGTGGCACGTGGCCGACGCGTACCTCCTGCCGATCCGCACCGCAGCGGTGCTGTTCCCGCTCCTCGCCTTCGTCCTGCTGGTCCCGGTGGCCGTCGTGCTCTACCGCAGGCACGGCGTGATGCGCTGGTGGGCGCTGTCGTTCTACGCCTTCCTGTACTACTTGATCACCGCGTACTGCCTGGTGCTGATGCCGCTGCCGGGCACCGCGGTGGACGTGTGCCGCGAATACCCGCGGATGGGGCAGTGGCAGCTGACGCCGGGCAACACGTTCGCGGACGTGTGGAAGGAATCCGGCCACCGGGTGACCTTCGGCGACCTGGTGCTGCACAACTCGGCGGTGATCGAGACCGGGTTCAACCTGCTCCTGCTGCTGCCGCTGGGCGTGTTCCTGCGCTACCACTTCCGCCGCGGGCCGTGGACGTCGCTGGCGGTGGCGGCGGCCGTGGCGCTGTCGTTCGAGGTGACGCAGGGGACCGGCGTGTTCGGTATCTACCCGTGCCCGTACCGGTTGTTCGACGTGGACGACCTGGTGGTGAACACGCTCGGCGCGATGCTCGGCTGGTGGCTCGGCGGGCAGGTGGGGCGCGCGATGCCCGCGCTGAACGCCCTGGACGAGCGGGTACTGGCCCGGCATCCCGTCCCGTTCGGGCGTCGGGCGGTGGCGCTGGTGCTGGACATCGCGGGGGCCGCGGTGCTGAGCGCGCTCGCCCTGGTCGTGGTGATCATGTTCGGCCTGCCCGCGTGGTGGGGGCCGGCGGTGGTGTTCGGCGGCTGGTTCGTGGCGCTGCCCACGTGGACCGGGGCGACTCCGGGCAAGCGTTTGCTGTTGCTGGAGCTCGTCGACGACTCGGGTGCTCGTCCGGCGGCGTGGCGGCTGCTGCTGCGCGCCGTGGTGCTGGCGGTGCCGTTCCTGCCGCCGCTGCTGCTCGTGCTGCTGGCGGCCGACACGTTCGGCGGCCGGGGCGTGCCCGGTGCCGTGCTGCGGGTGGCCCGATCCGGTGCTCTCGACGAGAACGTGCTGCTGGCGGGGCTGTTCGCCGTGGTGGTGGGGGTGGCCTCGACGGTCCTGGTCGCGCTGTACGCGCTGGTGGTGCGGCTGCATCCGGCGGACCGCAGCCTGCACGAGCTCGCCTCGGGAGTGCACAACCGAGCCCTCCCGCACCACAACGCGCCCCACCCGGTGCCGGCGGAGCAGCGGGACGACGAGCCGGCCCCGGCACCGCGGTGAACGCGCGGCGGCCCCGGCGGGACGTGCGCCGGGGCCGCTCGTGCACCGCTCAGCCGTCGAAGCGGCCGTTCTTGGTGGCTCGCAGGAACGCGGTCCACTGGTCGGTGGTGGCGGTGAAGTGCCCCGCGCCCCGATCCTTGCTGTCCCGCACGGCGGCACCCCCGACCACCCCGCCGACCTCGACGCACGCGGTCTGCTGCCCGGACCGAGAGGACTTCCGCCAGCCCGTCACCTGCTGTTCCATGAGCTCTACTCCTCTGCGCGCTCGATGTGGGAGGAGATGAGATCCGTGGTCTGCTCCTCGCTCATCACTTCCTGCCGGAGAGTACCGACGGCATCGCGGTACGCCGAGATCGTCGCCGGGCGAGAGATGAACACGCCGCTCGCCAGCATCTCCACGTGCACGATCGGCGCGGCTTGCGGGAACTCGAAGAACATGAAGTGGCCACCCCGCAGAGGCGTCCACCGGTGCAGTCCGCTCGGTAGCACTCGGATGGAGATGCCGGGTTTCTCGGCCAGCTTTCGGAGATGACGGAGCTGGTCCACCTGTTCTTCCGGCGCGCAGACCTGATCCGTCAGAGCTTGCTCAGCCAGGATCGCCTCGAACTTCGGTCCGTTCCGCTTCTCCAACAGGTCGCGGCGCCCGGCCCGCAGCCCGATCTTCGCTTCGCGCTCGGCCGCGGGCAGATCGCTCATGACGGCCCGCGCGTAGTCCGAGGTCTGCAGCAGGCCGGGGATCAACAGCGGTGCGACTTCGGTGATCGCGGTCGCGGTGCGCTCGTACTCGATCAGCGTCACCAACTCGTCGCGGACCCCGGGTATTCCAGGTCTGAGCCAGTCCGGATCGTCGACCTCGCGCGCGATCCCGACGAGGCGTTCGCGCTCGGTGCTCGACAGTTCCAGCGCGGAGAGGATCGCGCTGACGTCTGACTTCGTGCGGATCCGCTACGCGCCGGGCCTGGTGGGCGAGACCCGCCGGGTCGTGCACGCGGGTGTTCGCCGCCCGGACGGGGACTGGGGCACGCTCTGCGCGGCGGTGCTGCGCGCGGACGAAGCGGAGCTCGTCGACGGCCTCCGCGGCATGCCGTGCATGGTGTGCGTCCGCACGACGGCGCTCCGGTCCGCCGCCGCGCGCGCCGAACTCGGCTTCGAGGCACCGGCGTGACCGGGTGGGCCTGGCTGACCTCGGAGTGGTGCTCGACCTGGCACCTGGTGGGTCGTGGTGCGCGGGGAGCGGTGATCGTCGCGACCTGCGGGCACCCGCTCACCGGCCGGATGTCGCGCGTCCTGGACATCCCACCGCCGGACGGGCGCGAGGTGTGCCAGTCCTGCGTCGCGGCGGTGGCGCACGACGACGAGCCGGGAACGTCGTCCGCATTCGAGATCGCCTTGGTCGTGCTGTCCGAACGCCGCTCGTTCCACGCCGAACCGCCGCCGGAGCCGCCGATCGCCTGGCCCGAGCAGGACCCGGACGCGCCGGGCCGGATCGCGACACCGCAGTGGCTCCCACCGATCCCCGGATTCGGCCGCCGCCTGAGCGCGGCGGCCTGACCCGGACCGCGGCCGCCGTCCGCAGCCCCCGGCGGCAGGCCGCGCCTCGCCGGACTCGCTCCCCCGACCGCGAGCTCCGGCGAGGAACCCGGCCCCGGTACCCGGAACCCCTTCCCCGACGGGTACCGGGGCTTCGGGCCGGTGACCGGCCCACACGTCACCGGTCCGGAAGGCCGCCCCCCGGCCACGGCCGGGCCGCCGGTCAGCGGGGTGTGGTGTCGGCCGGGAACTCCTCGGTGCCGAGGACCAGGAGGAGGTCCAGGCGTTCGCGGGTGTCGGTGTCGGCGGGGGTGAGGACGAGGAGTTCTTGCCGCTGGTCCGGGGTGACGAGCGTTTCGCAGTCCATCAGCAGCGGCCCCACCCGCGGGTGCACCAGGGTCTTGCGGTCGGCGCGGCGGACGGCGACCTCGTGCTCGTCCCAGCGCCGCCGGAACTCGTCGCTCGCCGCCCGCAGGCGGTCCACCAGCGCGGCCACCTCAGGATCGTCCGCGCGGCGGCCCGCGGTCGCCCGCAGGTCCGCGACCAGCTGGTGGGAGTGCCGGTCGTGCTCCTCCGGCAGGTGCCGCAGCTGCACGTCGGGGTCGGTGAACCAGCGGTGCACCAGGTAGCGGCGGTCGCCGGTGAACCGCGTCTGATCGCCCATCAGCGCCAGGCTCGCCGGGTTCTGCGCCAGCACCTCGCCCAGGTCGGACAGCACCAGCGCCGGCGTGTCACCGAGCAGGTCGAGCATCCGCACCAGCCCGGCGCGGGCCGTGCGCGCGGTCGCGGCCGAGTGCGGCGGGTGGTGCCCGGCGAGGTGGAACAGGTGCGCGCACTCGTCGTCGGACAGCCGCAGCGCCCGCGCCAGCGCCCCGAGCAGCTGCGTCGACGGCTGGCTGCTGCGGCCCTGCTCCAGGCGCACCACGTAGTCCACCGACATGCCCGCCAGCATCGCCACCTCCTCCCGGCGGAGTCCGGCGGTGCGGCGCCGCGGCCCGGCGGGCAGCCCCACCTCGGCGGGGCGGACCGCTTCGCGGCGGCGGCGCAGGAAGTCGGCCAGGGCATCACGGTGCACGTCGCCATCTTGCTCCCGGTCGCGGACGGCATCCAGGGAGCGGCTCTCCCACGATGAACGCTCGCTCCCGCACCGCCCGGAATCCGCGCAAGGTGGACGGCGAGACCGACGACCGAGGAGAACACGCCATGCGGCAACGAAAGCTGGGGACGGCCGGGCCGGTGAGCTCCACGCTGGGGCTCGGCGCGATGGGCATGTCCGGGGAGGCCTACGGCGCGGCCGACCGGGCGGAGAGCATCGCCACCGTGCACCGCGCGCTGGACGAGGGCGTGACGCTCATCGACACCGGCGACTTCTACGCGATGGGCCACAACGAGCTGCTGCTCGCCGAGGCGCTGCGCGGGCGCGACCGCGAGGACTACCTGCTGAGCGTGAAGTTCGGCGCGCTCCGCGGCCCCGGATGGCGCTTCGGCGGGCAGGACAACCGGCCGGAGGCGGTGCGGAACTTCCTGGCCTACTCGTTGCAGCGGCTGGGCACCGACCACATCGACGTGTACCGGCCCGCGCGGCTCGACCCGGCGGTGCCCATCGAGGACACCGTCGGGGCGATCGCCGAGATGGTCGAGGCCGGGTACGTGCGCCACATCGGCCTGTCCGAGGTGGACGCGGAGACGATCCGCCGGGCCCACGCGGTGCACCCGATCGCGGACCTGCAGATCGAGTACTCGTTGCTGTCCCGCGCGGTGGAGGCCGAGGTGCTGCCGACGCTGCGCGAGCTCGGCATCGGCCTGACCGCGTACGGCGTGCTGGGCCGCGGCCTCATCTCCGGGCACTGGAGCGCGGAGCGCAGCGGTGCCGCCGGGGACGCCCGTGGAGCCTCGCCGCGGTTCTCCAGCGGCAACGTGGAGCACAACCTGGCGCTGGTGGAGCAGCTGCGCCGGGTCGCGGACGAGAAGGGCTGCACCGTCGCCCAGCTGGCCATCGCATGGGTCGCCGCGCAGGGGGAGGACGTGGTGCCGCTGGTCGGCGCCCGCACCCGCGACCGGCTGGCGGAGGCGCTGCCCGCCGCGGACCTGCACCTCACCGCCGAGGACCTGACCGGGATCGAGGCCGCGGTGCCCGCCGGTTCCGCCCGCGGCGACCGCTACCCGGCCGCGTTCATGTCCGAGCTCGGCGTCGGGAACTGAGCGGGTCGCCACGCCGGGCACCGTTCGCTCGCGGAACCCGGCGCGGCGCCGACCGGCGTTCGCACCCCTCCGGCGAACGCAGGCCGCAGGCCGGGGTCCCGGTCCCGGCCTCACGCGGTCGCCGCGCTCCGGCGGGCCGCGATGGACAAGGTCAGCGCTTTGCGCAGGTGCGGCAGCCGCTCGTCGACGTGCGCGGCGACGGCTTTCGCCGCGTCCCGGTGCGCCCGCCGCTCCTTGCCGGTGAACGCGGTGCGCACGTCGCCTTCGAGGGCGAACGCGGCCAGCACCACGTCGTGCGGTTCGTGCGCGGTGGGCGGGCGCCCGCCCAGCACCACGTCCCGCACCCGGTCCTGCACTTCCCGGACCCGCCCGGGGTCGGCGGGAGCGATGTCGTGGACCGGGAACAGGCCCAGCGCGCGATGCCGCTCCGCGGTGATCACCCCGGCGGCGGCGAGCCGGTCGCGCACCGCGCCCTCCGCGTGCTGGAAGCCCGTGTCGATGAGCGTGGTCCAGCGGCGCGGCCGGTCCTCGCGGACGGCGTCGAGCACGTGGGCGAGGAACGCGTCCTCCGGCGCCGCGGCCGGGGTGCGTTCGGCCTTGCCGCCGCCCTCGCGCAGCAGTCCCCGTTCGACGAGCTCGACGACCGCGGCCGCGCGCAGCAGCGATCCGCGCACCAGAACGCTCGCCGCGTCGAGCTTGCCCTTGTCCACGTCGTAGGACAGCAGGAACATCCGGTCCGGCAACGACTCGTTCACGGCGTCTCCTCGTCTTCCGGCTGCGGCATCGGGTCCGCGGCCAGGATCTGCTCCAGGTGCACCAGGACGTTGATCTGCGCCGGGTTGTAGAGGTCGACGATGGCCTTGCCCATGGTCTCCCGCGCGAAGCGCGGGCCGCTCGGCGCGTCGACGTTCGCCTTGTGCAGCCCGGGGAACTCGCGGTACAGCTCGCGGACGAACGGTGCGGTGCGCTCCGCCAAGGCCCGGCAGGCGGCGTCGTCGGCGTCCGCGGGCAGCGCGTCGAACTCGGCGCTCATCGGGTCCGGCGGCATGTCCTGCAACATGTCCGAGTAGGCCTGCACGCCCTGCGGGCCGAGCACCCGGGACATCACCACCACCAGCGAACGGTCCGCATCGGACAGCGTCGCCTTCTTCGCCGCCGGGGCGAACTCCCTCGGCAGATCGGTCGGCACGGACTGGCGGAGGATCAGGCCGAGCTCCACGCGGGCGCGTTGCAGGCGTTCGATCGTGGTGGCGAGCTCCGCGTCGAGGGTGCGCAGCGCCTCCTCCGGGTGGTCGTCGGTCTCGCCCATCTCCGCGATCTGCGACAGCGAGAAGCCCAGGTCGGTGAGCCGCTTGATCCGCAGCACCCGCACCAGGTGCGTGACGCCGTACTGCTTGTAGCCATTGGCGCGCCGCTCGGGCTCGGCCAGCAGCCCGACGTCGTGGTAGTGCCGCACCGCCCGCAGGCTCGTCCCGGCCAGCTCGGCGATCTCGCGAGTGCTCCACGCCACTTCCGACACCTCATCGTTCGCATCCGTCCGACGCGACCGCGCCGGGCACCAGTAGTCGAAACCGTGCCGCTGCGGCATGGTCAAGCCCGGCCGCCCGCAAAATCGGAAAAGCGACCCGGGTCACAGCCGGAGTCGCCTGGCTCGCCCCGCGGAGGACCGCCGTTCCGGACCCGCTCACCCGCGGACCGCTCCCCGCGGCGATCCGGCCTGCGCGACAGCCGAGGGTTTCCCCGACCGCCCGAACGCGGCGGGATCGAGAACCACCCGGCCCTGGTTGGCTCCGAACCCGACCGAAGGAAAGGTCGGCCCCAGCGCCGGCGCCCGGCTGCCGGTGTCGCCGCGACAGGTTCCGCGCGGCACCGCCCGTACCCCGAGCAGCACGGCCCGGCGAACGCGGGAGGGGTGTCCGGCACCGACGTGGGAGCGCCGCCGAACACCCCTCCCGGACGAGACCCCACGCCGCGTGCGTGGTGCGGGGGGCCCCCCCCCCCCCCCCCCCCGGGGCCGGCGCGCGCGGGGGGGGGGGGGCGCCCGACCCCCAGGCGCCGCGGAGCGGGCTCGCGTCTTCGGGCGCGCGCTCGCGGTTCCCTCAACACCGGCACCGTGCGAGCCTGCCGACCGCCGGAGCCCACGACGACGGCGATCGGACGCCCCGGAAGAGGCCGTCCCGGCCAGTGGACCGCGCCGCTTCTAGTGCCCCGGACTCACAGGTTCGGGTCGTCGCGCACGGTCAACTCGGCCAGGTACTGGTCGCGGTTGCTCAGCAGCGGGTACGAGGGCATCGGCAGGTCGAAGGAGTGGAGCAGGTCTCGCAGCAGGTCGCGTTCGGCAGACGTGACCGCGAGACCGTGCTTGCGCAGCGTGCCGATCAGGCCGTACGCCAGTTCCGCTAGCTCGCCGACGTGGACGAACGTGCGGAACTGCGTCACCCGGTCTGCGGGCAGGCGATCGGACAAGCTGTCCACCAGGGCTTTCGCCGTGTTCACCGCTGCGGTGGTCGCCACGTTGGCACTCCTTGGTAGTCGGCCGCCGGACGCGTGATCCGGTCAGCCATCGAGCAGTTTCCCTGTCGGCATGTCGCTACGCGAACCCATCTGCCAACCCATCATCCCTCTCCCGCACCTCGGCCTCGTGCGCCTGCTCGGCTTGCTCGCGCCTCCGTTCGGCGGCCTCGTGGCGCCTCTCGGCTTCCTGGTGCTCCTGCTCGGCCTCAGCCCGGTCCTGTTCGGCTGCCGCGCGTTCCCGTTCGGCCGCCTGGCGTTCTTGCTCGGCCTCTCGCTCGGCAGCCTCATCACCATCGCGATGGGCGTTGTCGGCGCCCTGCTCGGCCTCCCGCGCTTCGTCCTCCGCTCGCCGTTTCTCGGCCTCCGCCTGCTCCTTTTCCTGCTCGGCCTCTTCCTGCCGCTGCTGGTCGAGAGGCGTGATCGGTTGCGGTACGCCGTCCTCGTCGTTGCGGCGCACCCCCTCACCCGCTACCGGGTAGGCGGTCCTGATCCGGCCGTCCTCCTCCACGATGACTTCTGACTTGACCCCGTCCTTCGTCCCCTCGACCTTCCAGGAGGTGCCACCATCGGGGTCGGTCTGCTCCACCGGGCGTGCATCGGGATTCTTGGCTATGTCCTCGGCGTGGGACGTGATCTTCTCGTCGCTCCAGCCGTCGGGGTAGATCGACTCGTTCGGCTCCCTGCTGTCCGGGGCGTGCTGATCGAGGATGTGGTTGTCGCTCTTCCAATCCCGGTGGATCTCGTCCGGATCGGGATGGTCGCCGGGCAACTCGTCCCACTTGCTGCCCGACGCGGTGGGGGCGGCCGCCGTCTCGAAGTCCGCAGGCCCGCTGGCCGTTTCGAGGCTGAGTGCGGTGTCGTTGTTGGCCTGCCGCGTCTGCTGCCTGCTCCGTCCCAGCAGTTCGGTCGCCGCCTGCTCTTCCCCCTGCTGCCAGAGCCGAGCCGCCTCGGCCGCATTGCGCTGGCCCCACTCCAGGGTGTCCGCGTAACGGGAGAGCGCCGCAGCTGACCTGGCCAGGGCCTCGCCGGCTTCGCTCCACCGCCGCGAGTCCTCGGTCCGCGCAGCGGTGAAGGCCTCCGCCGCCGCCCCATGCCACTGCCCGACGTCCAGCCCGGACAAGCCCTTCCCCGTCGCGGCGAGGGTCTCAGCGAGTTCGTGCCAACGTCGGGCAGCCGCCCGCAATTCCCCGGGATCGCCGGGAACCAGTTCGCTCGGATCGGATGTCCGACCCAGCTCAGCCATCCCGGCTCGTCAGCACCGCGTCGAGTGCGCTGGCGCTGGCCCGGTCCGCTGCCTCGTACTCCGCAGCGGAGCTGACGAGGTGGTCCCCCCAGGCGTCTCCCGCCTCGATGAAACCGGCCACACTGGTCTGCCACTGCGCGCTGAAGGCGTCGATCGCCCGCGCGAGGCCACCGCGTCCCACATCCGCCGCGGCCACCGCGATGGAGCGCGAGTCGAACACGCGCAATTCATCGATCACCTGATGAGCTCGCCCTCCTGCCGCCCGCAACATCTCAGGATCGACAGCGAATCCGTCCCCCATATCGGCTCCTAGCGGATCAACGGGCCGGGCCCGAACATCACTTCCGTGACGTTAGCAGCGCCGGGTGCGCGGACGCGCCGACCGAACGAACACCACGCACCGTCCATTCGTCGCAGCAGCGCCGTTTTCGCCGCTTTCCGCTGTGGTTCCGGAACGGGCGTGGCCGGCCGTCGGCGAACCGGGAGCGGAGATCGCGGGCGGCCCAGGAGATCGTTCGACGGCGTGCACGGCGGCAGTGGCCCCACAGGCGGAGCGCGGCGTCGGCGAGCTCAGCCGCCCGTCACCGCGCGTTCGCAGGACCGAGAACTCGGAGTGCCAAAACGGGGCCGCAGAACCTCGCACGCACGGGCGGGCGGCTCGACGCCCCTTGCGGGAGACCCCGGCGGTCGAATCCGAGCCGACCGCATCCCCGAGTCCCACATGCAGCGGAGCGCCCCCGGCAGGATTCGAACCTGCGACACCGGCTTTAGGAGAGCCGTGCTCTATCCCCTGAGCTACGGGGGCGTGGTCGACGTGTCGACGGTCGAAGGGTACCGGCCGAGGTGCGGCGGGGGACAGCAGGGCCGGGCCGGAACGGGATCTGCGGGGCGTGGCGGTCGCGTATGGTGAGGAGATCGTCACTGGAAAGCGATACCGGCGCTGCCGGTGCGGTCTGGGCCGGTGCGGTCCGGGGGAGTGGGATGGGCAACGAGAACCGCGGCGATGTCGAGCAGCTCGTCCAGGCCGGGTCGATCGGGCAGGTGCACTTCCACCAGCGGGTTCCGGTGGCGTTGCGCGCCGAGGAGCTGCAGCCGGGGCAGGCCGGTTTCGTGGACCGGGAGGCCGAGCGCGCCGAGCTGGACGCCGCGGTGGCGCGCAGCGGGGAATACCCGGCCTGCGTGCTGGTCAGCGGCCCGCGCGGCTCCGGCAAGACGGCGTTGGTGCGGCAGTGGATGCACGAGTCGCCGCTGCGGTTCCGGCACCGGATCTACCTGGACCTGCGTGATCGGGACGCCACGAAGCTGGACGTGATCTCGCACTGCCTGCACGCGTTCGGGCTCGACGTGCCCGCCTCCGCCGACGCGGCCGAAGGGCTGTTCCGCAGCTTCACCAGGGAGCACGACGTGGCCCTGGTGCTGGACGACGTCGCGAATCCGCGGGACTTCCTGCCGCTGGTGCCGTCCTCGCCGGGCGGGCTGCTGGTGCTCATCGCGTGGCGGCAGCGGCCCGAGCTCGCCGTGGACGGCGTGGTGCCGCTCGGGTTGCGGCGGCTCGACGCCGAGCCGGGGGTGGCGTTGCTGCGCACCGGCGCGGGCGCTCGGGTGGACGCGGAACCGGAGCAGGCACGGCGGATCGTGGAGCTGTGCGGCGGGTTGCCGATCGCGATCCGGATCACCGCGGGGTGGCTGGCGAAGTGGCCGACGCGGAAGCTGGCGCGGATCGTGGCCCACCTGGAAGGCGACGGGCGGCTGGAGAAGTTCGTCGAGGACGGCGTGCCGGTGGTGCTGCGGCACTTCGACGAGGTCCTCGCCGAACTCCCCACCGAGCAGCGCGCGCTGCACCGGCTGCTCGGGCACGTCCCGGGGCCGACGTTCGCCGCCGACGCCGTCGCGGCGCTCGCGGAGCTCTCCACCGACGACGCCGAGGACCTGCTCGCCGAACTGCACGAGGCGAACCTGCTGGAGCGCACCGACCAGGACGAATACCGGTTTCACGACCTGGTCCGGCTGCACGCCGAACGGCTGCACGCCGCGGACGACGGCGCGCTGCGGCGGCTCGTGGACTGGTACCGGGTGCGCGGCGCCCACGCGGACCGCGCGGTGCTGGAGCCGCAGCGGCTGCGGGTCGGGCAGGACGACGCGCTGCTCACCGGGCCGAACCCGTTCACCGACGGCACCGCGCGGGAATGGCTGGACCGGGAGCGGGTGAACCTCGTGCACGTGCTGGCCGCCGCGCACGAGCAGGGCTGGGACCGCGCGGTCATCTCGCTCTGCGACGGTCCGCTGTGGACGGTGCACCAGCAGCACAAGCACTACGCGGACGTGGTTCCCGCGCTGGACCTGGGCATCGGCTCGGCGCAGCGGTGCGGTGACCTGGTCGCCGAATCGCGGCTGCGGACCCTGCGCACGCAGCTGCTGCTGGAGCTGCGCGAGTTCGACGCGGCGCTGGAATCCGGGGAGCGGGCGCGGGAGCTCGCCGAGCGGGCCGGGCACCGGCGGGTCCTCGCCTCCGCGCTGGAGTTCCTCGGCAAGGTGCGGACCGCGCTCGGCGACTGGGATGCGGCGCTGGAACTCCTCGGGCGGTCCAGGGAGATCAACCTGGAACTCGGCAAACCCCGCGCCGCCGCGCTGCAGGAATACCTGCTGGCGCGGGCGCTCGTCGGGCGCGGTGAACCGGCCGCGGCGCTGGAGGTGCTGGCCGCGGCGCGGCACCGGCTCCGGGACTTCCCGAACGACCGGCGCACCCCGGACCGCATCCGCGTGGTGGCCGCCCGCGCGCACCAGGCCCTCGGCCGCCACGCCGCGGCCGTCGAGGAGCTCCGCGCCGCGGAGGCGGCCATCCGCGCCCGCGGCGGTGGCCACGACCTCGTCGAACCGCTCGAACTGCTCGCGGAATCCGCGCGGCACGACGGGAACGAAGCCGCGGCACGCGCGGCCCTGGCCGAAGCCGCGGAGCTGCTGGAGACCGCGGGCCACCCGGACGCCGCCCGGCTGCGCGCGCTGCTGGACTAGTCCGGGAGCGGGACGAACGGGTCCACCGGTTCGGGAACCGCGGGGAACGCGGGTTCCGGCAGCCCCAGCTGGGCGTAGAGCACCGCGCGGAGCCGCGACACCGCCTCGACCGGAGGCAGGAACGCCCGCGCAGCCAGGAGTTCGTGCTCCGGGACCGGTTCCGCCGCCGCCACCTCGGACGCCGACGACAGGTGCCGCGCCCGCGCGCCCAGTTCCGCGATCGGCGTACCCGGGGCCAGCTCGTCGGCGCCGAAACCGGCTAGCAGCAGGGGTTTTCCCAACGCCGCCGCGTACAGCGCCAGCGAACCGTGGTCCGCCACCACCACGTCCGCGGCGACCAGCACCGCCCGCCAACCCCGGTGCGGCGGCACCAGCAGCAGACCCGCCCGCCGGGCCGCGCGGGTCCACCGGCCCAGCTGCCAGGCGCTGTGCCTCGCCCAGACGTTCGGGTGCAGCACGAGCGCCACCTGCGCGTCCGGGTGCGCCGTCGTCAGCTCGGCCGCCAGCTCCGGGTGGCGCGCGAACAGCGAACCCGGTCCCCACGTGGAACTCACCAGCACCAACCGCCGGTCGCCGACGCCCAGCTCGGCGCGGTACCGCTCCCGCATCGGCAGGCTCGCGCGCAACCGGGCGAAGCACGGATCGCCCACCACCGCGGCGCGTTCAGCCGCGGGCGGGCACGACTCGCGCAGCAGCTCCAGCTGGTTCCGGTGCGACAGCGCCAGGACCGACGGCACGACGCGTCCACTGTGGAGCAACTGCTCGGCGGACAGCCCGGAGATGTCCGCCGCCACACCGGAATCCGTCGGGCGCAGCTTGTGGTAGCCCGCGCCGTGCGGCAGCGTCACCACCGGGACGTCCAGCTCGTGCAGGGCGCCGTTGCTGCTCGGCGACACCGCCAGGTCGACGTGCTCCCGCGTCGCGGACTCCCACGGCAGCGAGCGCATCCCCGCCGCGTCCAGGAAACCGCGCAGGTCCGCGCCGAACTCCGAGCCCTCGGCGACCGCGAACCGCGCCTCCACCCGGAAGTCGTCGGCGAGCACGGCGAAGACGTCCTGCAACCGGTCCAGCGCGGTCAGCGTGCGGACGACGCCCAGCACGCGGCGGCGGACCGGGACCGTGGACCAGCGGTCCGCCCGCTCAGCCACGACGCCACCGGGCTTCCGGGCTTCCGGGCTTCCGGGCTTCCGGGCTTCCGGGCTTCCGGGCTTCCGGGCTTCCGGGCTTCATTGTCCCGCAGTGGACGGCAGGTCCGCGCCGGGGGTGGGGTGCGGGGGC
>NZ_JAIUJZ010000193.1:0-22946 GCF_020176775.1 Saccharopolyspora sp. 6M | reverse complement strand
CGCCTCAGCGGGGGGCGGGGGGCGGCCCCCCCGCGGCCCCCGCGCGGCCCCCGCGAGGGAACCGCTGAGAACCCGCGGGTGGTCCCGTTGCGTGCTGGGTCTCCGCTCAGCGGCTTCGCCGCTGACGGGGAGGACGACTCGGGTCAGTGGCGGGCGTAGGTGCTGAGCCAGGCCACGGCGGCGAAGAGGGCGGCCACGGCGGCGAAGACGACGGTCGTCGTGGTCAGGCCCGCGTACGTGGTGAGGATGCCGAGCAGCATGCTCGGCACCGTCGCCGACAGGTACGCCACGATGTAGATCATCGACGAGGTCGCCGCCCGGTTCTCCGGGTCGGCCAGCCCGGTGAGCAGCCGGAACCCGCCCATGAACATCATCCCCCAGCCGGCCCCGACCACCGCCGACCCGGCGAAGAAACCGACGGCGCTCCCGCCGAGCACCGACCCGGCCACCACGGCCAGCCCGGCGATCAGCACCGGTGCCGCGACCCGGACCGCCCGCTGGCCCAGCCACCCGGACAGCAGCAGCAGCGCCACCACACCCACCCCGGCCACCGCGACGACCGAGAGCCCGCCCACCAGGTACGGCGAGCCGTCGACCAGGCTCTTCGCCACCGAAGGGCCCAGCGACATGAACATGCCGCCGACCGTCCAGGCCGCGAGCATCGTGGTCGCCAGCAGCGCGAACGCCCTGCCGCGCCCCGCGGGCACCCCGGGCCGCTGCGGGCGCAGCGCCACGCGCAGCGGGAGCCTGCTGCCGCGCACCGGCTCCGGCATCAGCCACACCAGCGGTACCGCCACCGCGAACCCGGCGACCAGCAGCAGGTAGGCCAGCACCGTCGGCGCCGGCGCGAACTGCACCAGGGCTCCGGCCAGGCCCGACCCCAGCGCCATCCCGGCCCCGGCGGAGACCCCGTTCAAGGTGGCGCCGCGGCTGGTGCCGGGCGGCTGGAAGTCCAGCAGCGAACCGCTGATCGCCCCCGTCGCCGCGCCGGTCGCGATGCCCTGCAGCGCGCGCCCGGCGAACAACCAGCCCACGCCCGGCGCGAACGCCAGCAGCAGCACCGCGACGATCTCCAGCCCGAGCGCGGCCAGCAGCACCGGCCGCCGTCCCACCCGGTCCGACAGCGCGCCCACCAGCAGCAGCGCGGCGAGGATGCCGACCATGTAGGCGCTGAACACCTCGGTCAGCACCGTCGCGGAGAAACCCCAGCGCTGCTGGTAGATCGCGTACATCGGGGACGGCGCGGTGGAGGCCATCAGGAACAGGGCCAGCAGCGCGCCGGCGAACCAGAAGGCGCCGCGCCGGGTCATCTCCGGTCGGGCGGTGCCCGCGCGCAGCGGGCGGTCGAGTGCGAGCTCCGGGGTGGTCATGGCTCTCCTCGTGCGGAACGGACGATTCCGCTCCGCAGCAACCCGGGACCGGACCGGAACATTCCGCTCCCGCGTATCCTGTGGTCATGACCACAGCGCAGCGCTCCGCCGGCTACGCCGAGCGCGTCATCGCCGCGGCTCGCGAAGTGTTCGCCGAGCAGGGCTTCGACGCGCCCATCGCGGACGTCGCGCACCGCGCCGGAGTCGGCGTCGCCAGCATCTACCGCCGCTGGCCCAGCAAGACCGACCTCGCCGAGCAGGTGCGGATCAGCTGCCTGCGCCGCATCGTCGCCGAAGCCGACGCGGCCCGCGCCGGAGAACCCGACCCGTGGCGGGCGTTCACCGGCTTCCTGCGCCGCTGCCTCGCCGAAGGCAGCGGGGTCGGCACCGTGCTGCCCCCGGACGAGCCGGGCGTCGCGCACAGCGCCGACTACCTCGCCGCCCGCCGCGACATGGCCGCATCCGTGGACGAGGTGGTGCGGGCCGCGCACGACGCAGGCGAGCTGCGCTCCGACTTCACCGCCGCCGACGTGGTGCTGCTGTTCAAGCACCTCAACCCGGCGCTGCCGGTCGCCGAACCGCGCCGCGCCGAGCTGCGCGCCCGCTACCTCGCCGCCGTCGTCGAAGGGCTCCGCGCCGGGGACCGGGACCCGTTGCCGGGCGCGGCACCCGACTGGCCCGAGGTCCACGCCATGCGCCGCGCCGACCCGGCCTGAGCGGATTCCGGCCGATGTTCACCCGTTCGGCCGCTCCAGAAGTCGATCAGGCGGGCCGATGGAAGAAGCAACGAGGACGGGCGCGGGCCACCGCACCCGTCCTTCTTCGCGTCCGGCCCCGGGACGACCGGGTGATCACCCCATCGCCGACCGGGCCGGGCGAAACGGACGCTCCGAACCCGGTCGCCTTCGCAGCGCGCACCCGCCGCGGACCATCCGTGCAGCGCAGCTCGCACGGATGGCGCAATTCCGGGACGGGGACCCCGGCGATCTTCGCGGAGGATGCGGACGGGACTACCCTGCGCGGTGTGGGTATCCCTGCCTGGGTCTGGTTCCTCGTCGCCGTCCTCGCGATCGCCGCGGGCATCGCGCTGCTGATCGCCGACCGCACACGACGCGCCCCGAACAACCGGGAGCGGCGGCGCTGGGCGGCGCTGCGCGGCTGGCAGTTCGCGGAGGTCGACCAAGTGCTGCCGACGCGCTGGGAGCGCGGCGCCCTCGCGCAGCACGCCGGCGGCACCGCCACCGACGTCGTCGCGGGCTCCACGTTCACCGCCGACGGACGGCGCCAGGTCTACGTCCTCGACCTCACCACCAACGGCAAGGTCGCCACCGTGCTCGCCGGCGTCCGCTGCCGCCGCAGCGTCGGCACCACCCTGGAGCTGTGGCAGCCGGACGTGCCGGTGCCGCAGGACTCCGGGCTGGACCTGCTCGGCCCGGTCGGGTCCCGCTACGCCTTCGTCACCGAGGTCGCCGCGGCCCGCCCGCTGGTCACCCCGTCGCTCGTCGACGCGGCCGAGGAGGTCGGGCCCGACGTGACCGTGGTGTGGCTGGAGCAGGACTGGGTGCTCGCCGCGATCGAACCCGACAGCGCCGACCCGGCCCGCCTGGAACGCCTGCTGCGGGCCCTCGGCGAACTCGCCGACATCATCGACCCGTTCGAGACCGACCCGAACGAGCCCGAGCCCGCCGCCGAGGAACCGACCCGGCAGCTCAAGGGCGCGACCGGAGCCGGCTCCCCCGCGGACACCAACGACACCGTCCGCGTGGACCGGGCCGAGCACTCCGAGAACCAGGCCTGACCGGTTCCGGTCGGCGAGGCGATACGGTGCGCACCATGCCTACCGCACTCGTCACCGGCCCCACCTCCGGAATCGGCAACGCCTTCGCCCGCAGGCTGGCCGCCGAGGGGCACGACCTGGTGCTCGTCGCCCGCGACGCCGCGCGGCTGGAAGCGCTCGCCGCGGCGCTGCGCGACCGGCACGGGGTCACCGTCGAAGTGCTCGTCGCCGACCTCGCCGACGACGCCCAGCTCGCCGAGGTGGAGCGGCGCGTCGCGGACGAGCGGCGGCCGGTGGACCTGCTGGTCAACAACGCCGGGTTCGGCACCGGCGGCGCCTTCTGGGACACCGAGGCGGCGACGCTGCGCAAGCAGCTCGACCTCAACGTGGCGGCCGTCCTGCGGTTGACCCACGCCGCGGTGCCCGGCATGCGGGCCCGCGGTGGCGGCGACGTGATCAACCTGTCCAGCGTGGCCGGGTTCTTCTCGGTGGCCGGATCGACCTACGCGGCCACCAAGTCGTGGGTGACGACGTTCTCCGAGGGGCTCGCCTCCGCGCTGACCGGCACCGGCGTGCGGGTGATGGCGCTGTGCCCCGGGTTCACCCGCACCGAGTTCCACCAGCGCGCCGGGCTGTCCATGAGCCGGTTGCCGAAGGCGTTCTGGCTGCGGGCCGACGACGTGGTGCACGAAGGCCTCACCGACCTGCGCCGCGGCCGCTCGGTGTCCATCCCCAGCCCGCAGTACAAGGCCCTGGTCACCGTCGGGCGGCTCATCCCGCTCCGGGTGCAGCGCGCCGTCGTCCACCGCACCGTTCCCGGCCGCACCTGATCCGGCGCGGTGGGGCGGCAGTAGGATCGGGGCTCGTGACTCAGGTCGACCAGCAACAACGCGCCGAACTCGCCCGGCTCGTCACCGAGATCGCCGTCGTGCACGGCAAGGTGACGCTGTCCTCCGGGAAGGAAGCCGACTACTACGTCGACCTGCGCCGGGCGACGTTGCACCACGCCGCCGCCCCCCTCATCGGCACCCTGCTGCGGCAGCTCACCGCGGACTGGGAACACGACGCCGTCGGCGGGCTGACCCTGGGCGCCGACCCGGTCGCGACCGCCATGATGCACGCGTCCGGCCGCCCGCTGGACTCCTTCGTGGTGCGCAAGAACGCCAAGTCCCACGGCATGCAGCGCCGCATCGAAGGGCCCGACGTGGCGGGCCGCAAGGTGCTCGCGGTGGAGGACACCTCCACCACCGGCGGCAGCGTGCTCACCGCGGTGGAGGCGCTGCGGGAGGAGGGCGCCGACATCGTCGGCGTGGTGACCGTGGTGGACCGGGGCACCGGAGCCAAGGAGGCCATCGAGGCCGCCGGGCTGACCTACCGCTCGCTGCTGGACCTGTCCGACCTCGGGTTGAGCTGATCCCGTGGGTGCGATCGTCCCGCTCGCGTTCCTGCTGATCGTCCTGGTCCTGGCGGCCGGTGTCGCGGTGGCCGTGCTCGGCCGCAAGCGCTCCGTCCGGAACTACCAGCGGCTGCTGCGCGCGGGCGCGGACTGGCGGCAGGTGCCCGCGGACGACCTGTGGAAGCGGGTGCGGGCGTTGCGCGAGTTCGCGAGCTCCCGCGGGCTGCAGGACCACTTCCACCTGGCCGGTCGGCACCGCGGACTGCCCTTCGAGGCCGTGCAGCTGCGGCGCCCGCCGGGCTTCGGACAGCGGGTGTTCACCTTCGGGGTGGCGGTGGCGCTGCCCCGGCCGGTGGCCGGTCCGGAGCTGCGGCTGGCCCGGTCCGGCGCGTTCGGCGCGCTCGGCCAGGACCTGCGGGTCGAGCTGGGCGACGCGGAGTTCGACCGCACCTACCTGCTGACCTCGACGGACGCCGAGTTCGCCCGCCGCGTGCTGCCGGCCGCGACGGCTCGTTCGCTGCTCGCGGACGAGCGGACCGCCGGCGTGGTGCTGGAGTTCGCCCCGGAGCACCTGGTCGCGTTCCGCGCCGGGGCCGCGACCCCGGAGTCGGTGCTGCCGATGCTGGACCTGCTGGTCGACCTGCACGGCGCCGTGCCGTGGGAGGGGCCGGCCGGACGATGAACCAGGACGTGGGAGCGCCGGAGCGCCCCGGGGAACTGGTGGCCGGAGGACCGGTCGGCGAGGAACCGGTGGCCGCAGAACCGGTGACCGGAGGACCGACCGGCGCAGAACCGGTGACCGAGGAACGGGCCGCCGGCGAACCCGGCCCCACCGAGTGGGGTCCCGAGGTCGGCGTCGGCCCGTGGCCCGGCCCGTGGCCGGACGACGAGCGCTACGACCCGGAGCTGCTCGCGAACGGCGACCGCCGCAACGTCGTCGACCACTACCGGTACTGGCGCCGCGACGCCGTCGTCGCCGACCTGGACACCCGGCGGCACGACTTCCACGTCGCCATCGAGAACTTCCAGCACGACCACAACATCGGCACCGTGGTGCGGACCGCGAACGCGTTCGCCGCGCGTGCCGTGCACATCGTGGGCCGCCGCCGCTGGAACCGGCGCGGCGCGATGGTCACCGACCGGTACCAGCACGTGCACCACCACCCGGACCTGGTGTCGCTGCGCGAGTTCGCCGCCGAGCAGGGGCTCGCAATCGTCGCCGTGGACAACACCCCCGGCGCGACGCCCCTGGAGCGCACCGCGCTGCCGGAGCGCTGCGTGCTGCTGTTCGGCCAGGAGGGCCCGGGGCTCGGCACCGACTCGCGGGGCACCGCCGACCTGGTGGTGTCCATCGCCCAGTTCGGTTCGACCCGCTCCATCAACGCCGGGGTCGCCGCGGGCATCGCGATGCACGCCTGGGTCGCGCAGCACGCGGACCCGTCCCGCGCCTGGTGAGGACGTGAAAAGGCCCGGCCGGGGTGCGGCCGGGCCTTCGGGGTGGTCGGTGGCTCAGGCCGCGTCCTTGGCCTTCGTCCGGCGGCCGCGCACGTACTCGACGATGATCGGCACGATCGAGATGAAGACGATCAGGATCGCCATCGCCTCGAGGTTCTCCTTGATGATCGGGATGTTCCCGAGGAAGAACCCGAGCACGGTCATGCCCGCGGCCCACAGCACCGCGCCCACGGCCGAGTAGGCGAAGAACTTCCGTTGGTCCATCTGCCCGACGCCGGCGACGGCGGTGATGAACGTGCGCACGATCGGCACGAAGCGCGCCAGGATGATCGCCCGCGCACCGTAGCGCTCGAAGAACTCGTGGGTCTTGTCCACGTGCTCGGCCTTGAACAGCTTCGAGTCGGGCTTGTTGAACAGGGTCGGCCCGACCTTGCGGCCGATCCAGTACCCGGTCACGTTGCCGACGAACGCGCACACCGCCAGCAGCAGGCAGGTCAGCCAGAGCGGCGTGGAGATCGCCCCGGTCGCCACGAACAGGCCGGTCACGAACAGCAGCGAGTCGCCGGGGAGGAAGAACCCGATCAGCAGGCCGCACTCCGCGAAGATGATCAGGCAGACGCCGATCAGCGCGAACGGGCCGAGCGAGCTGACGATGTTCTCCGGATCCAGCCAGGACGGCAGCAGGGCGAGCGTGGACGTTCCGGCGGCGTTGAGCATCGCGGGGAATTCGGTCGTCACGCTCGCCAACGGTACCGGTGCCCGCTGAGCGCGGGCGGCCAGCCCGACCTCGGCCGTCCGCCCCAGCGCAAGCCGCCACGCCGGAGACCGCCGGATCGGCCGTCGCGGCGCCGGAACGGGATGTCCCGTTCGTCCGGAAGCGCAGGTGGTGGCGGTGGATCAGCCGAGGGTGAGCACGCCGACGACGCCACCCGCCGCGACGCCCAGCAGCACCGCGTACAGCAGCACCTGCCCGACGGGCAGCCTGCGGCGCGCGGGCGCCGGCGGCGGGAGGGGTGCCTGCGGCGGGAACGGCGGCGGAGTCGGGGCGGCGTTCCCGGCCTGCCCGCCCACCGCCTGCGCGCGCAGCGCGGCGGACAACAGGTTTTCCGGGGTGTCCCGCGAGCTCTCCATGCCAGCCAGGGTAGCCACCGCCCGGCCCGGCGCCGAACGCCTCGGGCGAGGCGGGGCGGGTGCCGGGGGCATCAGGCCACCCAGGCCCCGGACTTCATGACGCGGCGCAGCCGCAGGTCGTCGTCCAGCAGCACCAGGTCGGCAGCCAGGCCGGGGCGCAGCGAGCCGACCCGGTCCGCGGCGCCGAGCAGCTCGGCGGGTCGGGTCGAGGCGGCGTGCACGGCGTCGGTCACGGGCAGCCCGGCGCCGGTGACGAGGTTGCGGAACGCGACGTCCATGGTGAGCGTGCTGCCCGCCAGCGACCCGTCCGCGAGCCGCGGTTCCCCGTCCACCACGGTGACCGGCAGCTTCCCCAGCTCGTAGGTCCCGTCCCCGGCTCCGGTGGCGCTGATCGCGTCGGTGATCAGCACGGTCCGCCCGGTGCCCGCGTGCCGCGCGGCGAACGCCACCACGGCGGGGTGCAGGTGCACCAGGTCGCAGATGAGCTCGACGGTGACGCGGTCGTCGTCCAGCAGGGTGCCGACCGGCCCGGGTTCGCGGTGGTGCAGCGGGCGCATCCCGTTGAACAGGTGGGTGGCGACGGTGGCGCCCGCGTCGACGGCGGGCAGCACCTGCTCGCGGACGGCGTCGGTGTGGCCGAGGGCGGCGATGGCGCCGTGCTCGGTGAGGGTGCGGACCGCGTCGACCGCGCCGTCGAGCTCGGGGGCGAGCGTCACCATCCGGATCGAGCCGCGCCCCGCGTCGAGCAGCGTGCGCACCGAGCTCTGGTCCGGGGCCCGCAGCAGTGCCGGGTCGTGGGCGCCGCAGCGCGCCTCGGACAGGAAGGGGCCTTCGAGGTGGATGCCGTCGATCAGGCCGTCCACCACGAGGTCGCGCAGCGCGCTGACCTGGTCGGCCAGGTCGGGGACGGGGGCGGTGACGAGGCTGGCGAGCATGGTGGTGGTGCCGTGCGAGCGGTGCGCGGCCAGCGCGGCCTGCGCCTGTTCGAGGTCGCGGCCGGTGAAGGCGCCGCCGCCTCCGCCGTGGCAGTGCACGTCGACGAAGCCGGGCACCAGCCAGCCGTCGCCGAGGTCGGTGGCGTCCGCCGGGGCCGGGCCGGTGCCGATCTCGGCGATGGTGCTGCCGGACAGCCGGATCCAGCCGTCCGCCAGCACGCCGTCCGGGGTGACGATGCGGCTCGCGGTGAGGGTGCCGGCGCCGGTGTCGTGCGCGCTGCTCACGGGGGGTCCCCACTTTCGTTCGGCCCTCGTCCCGCGGTCCGCGGGGTGGGCTGCGCCGCGCGGCGGGCGGCGCTCGGGTGCGGTGGTCGACGTCCGGCGCCCATCCTCCGGCACCGGCCTCCGGTGGTCTACACCAGTTCGGTGTGGTCTTCACCCGGAGCGGCGCGCGGTGGAGCGGACGCGACGGCATCCGGGTGAAAGGCCGGTGCGGATCGGGTGATCTCGATGGTCGCCGGCTCGGCCGGGCGCCGGTTCCGCGTCGATGGCGGTGGCGGTGCGGTGACCGCGGCGCGGGAGCGCCCGCTGCTCGCGGTCCGCACTCGGCTCACCTGATCAGCGGTCGCACGGCGGTGGGTGACCGGTGATCGGTGCGGACGGGCGGTCAGTGCGAGCGCATGACCTTCTGCAGGGCCTCCAGGCCGCGGCTGGCCGTGGACTTCACGGTGCCCTTGGACACGCCGGTGGCCTCCGCGATCTCCGCTTCGGTGAGGTTGCCGTAGTAGCGCAGCACCAGCACCTCGCGCTGCCGCGGCGGCAGCTCGCCCAGCGCCGCCACCACCGCCTGGTGCTCGGCGGTCAGCATCGCCAGCGACTCGGCGGAGCGCGCGTCGGCCTGGTGCGGCGGCCGGTACTCGCGAGCCGTCTTGCGGCGGCGCAGCACCGAACGGCTGCCGTTCACCACGGCGGTGCGCAGGTAGCCGATCGCCGCCTTCGCGTCCCGCAGCCCGGACCAGTTGCGGTAGAGCCCGGTGAACGCCTCCTGCACCACGTCCTCCGCGGTCGCCGGCTCGTCGACCAGCAGGATCGCCAACCGGACCATGCGCATCCGCTGCTGGCGGTACAGGTCTTCGAGCGTGAGCGGCTGGTCGTTGGGCGTGGACGCGGTGTCGATGGCGCGGAGGTGGCCCAGCGTCTGCTCGACGCTGCGCTCGACCCCCGATGAGGAATCCCCGAACATGATCTGAAAGTACCGGCTCACCCGGCGGCTGTCCCTCGGCCGGGTAGCGTCCGCGCGAGGTCCGTGATCGAGGAGGTCCGAAATGGCGAAGTTCGTGGTCGAAATGGTCTACGGCGATGACGAGGAACGGCGGCTGGCGGTGCGCCCGGACCACCGGGTGTACGCGAAGTCGTTGGCCGAGCAGGGCGTGCTGCTCGCCGGCGGCCCGTACGCGGACGGCCTCGGTGCGCAGCTGGTGTACGAGGCCGAGGACGAGGCGGCGGTGCAGCGCCTGCTCGACGCCGATCCGTACCTCCAGCAGGGGGTGCTCGCGTCGACCACGATCCGTGAGTGGCACGCGATCACCGGCTCCTGGGTTTCCTGAGCACTGACCCGTCCAGGCGACACCGCACCCCCGAAGGTGTGAGGATTCCGACAGCGGTGCAGATCCGCACCGATCCAGTGGTTTTCCCTATGACGCGAACGGGTAGCGCTGACCGACACAGGCCCGCGCGGACCTCACGCGCCCTCGTAGGATTCGGCGCGGCTCCCCGCTGCCAAGAACGACTCCATCCCCCGAGGAGGACGACCGATGCCCATCGCGACCCCCGAGGTCTACGCGGAGATGCTGGACCGGGCGAAGTCAGGTGAGTTCGCCTATCCGGCCATCAACGTGACCTCGTCGGAGACGCTCAACGCGGCGCTGCGCGGCTTCGCCGAGGCCGAAAGCGACGGCATCATCCAGGTCTCGACCGGTGGCGCCGAGTTCGCCTCCGGCACGAAGGTCAAGGACATGGTCACCGGCGCCACCGCGCTCGCCGAGTACGCGCACGTCGTCGCCGCGAAGTACCCGGTGAACATCGCGCTGCACACCGACCACTGCCCGAAGGACAAGCTGGACGGCTACGTCCGGCCGCTGATCCAGATCAGCCAGGAGCGGGTGGACCGCGGCGAGAACCCGCTGTTCCAGTCGCACATGTGGGACGGGTCGGCCATCGAGCTGCACGAGAACCTGCAGATCGCCTCCGAGCTGCTGGACCTCGCCGCCAAGGCGAAGATCATCCTGGAGCTGGAGGTCGGCGTCGTCGGCGGCGAGGAGGACGGCGTCGCCAACGACATCAACGAGAAGCTCTACACCGCCGCGGGCGACTACGAGCACACCGTGGAGGCGCTCGGCGCCGGCGAGAAGGGCCGCTACCTGCTGGCCGCGACCTTCGGCAACGTGCACGGCGTCTACAAGCCGGGCAACGTGAAGCTCCGCCCGGAGATCCTCAAGCAGGGCCAGGAGGTCGCCTCCGAGAAGCTGGGACTGCCCGCCGGTTCGAAGCCGTTCGACCTGGTCTTCCACGGTGGTTCCGGTTCGCTGCTGGAGGAGATCCACGAAGCGGTGTCCTACGGCGTGGTGAAGATGAACATCGACACCGACACCCAGTACGCGTTCACCCGGCCCATCGCCGACCACATGCTGAAGAACTACGACGGCGTGCTGAAGATCGACGGCGAGGTCGGGAACAAGAAGGTCTACGACCCGCGCAGCTACCTGAAGGCCGCCGAGCAGGCGATGGCCGCACGCGTCGCGCACGGTTGCGAAACGCTGAAGTCCGCGGGCCGCATGCTGGCCGGCTGACCGCAGCACCGCTCGCCGAACGCCACCCCGGCCACCGGGGTGGCGTTCGTGCGTCCGGTGACAAGATGGCGCCATGACGAACCTGCTGGAGCCACCGGAAACGCTGCTGCCCGAGAACGAGCCCGCGCAGGCCGCGCTGGACGCGGGCACCGACCCGGCCCTGGTGGCCGCCGAGCACCCCACCTTCAGCGCCGCGTGGGCGCAGCTCGGCGAGGCCGCGTTGGAGCGCGGCGAGACGATCGCCGCCTACGCCTACGCCCGCACCGGCTACCACCGGGGCCTGGACGCGCTGCGCCGGTCCGGCTGGAAGGGCTTCGGCCCGGTGCCGTGGCGGCACCGCCCCAACCAGGGCGTGCTGCGCGCCGTGGCCGTGCTGGCGAAGGCCGCGGGCGCGATCGGCGAGACCGACGAGTTCGACCGCTGCCGCCAGCTGCTGCTCGACAGCGACCCGGCCTCGGTGGAAGCCACCGGCCTGGCGTGACGTCGCGCGCAGGAGGGCCGGGGAACCGGGACCTCCCGCGCGGCGCTGCCGACCTCGAAGGCGTGGACTCCTCGCAGGCCCCCCGGGAACCGCCCGAACTCGCCCCTGGCCCACCCGCTACCTCGGTGTTCCCGCGGTGCGCCGCACCAGCCCGGACCGGGCGGGTCTCGATCGACCCGAACCGGCGGCCGTCGTGGCCCACCGCTGCCTCTGCACGATCGTCGTGGCGGAGAATGGGCGCGTGCATCGGGTTCGGCAGGAGTTGAGTCGGCGGTTGCGGCGGTTGTTCCGGTCGGGCGTGCCGATCGTGCAGTGCGCCGTCGCCGCCGGGTTGGCGTGGGCGGTGGCGAAGAGCCTGGTGGGGCACCCGGCGCCGTTCTTCGCGCCGATCGCGGCGGTGGTGTCGCTGGGCGTGTCGCTGGGGCAGCGGCTGCGGCGGGCGCTGGAGCTCGTCGTCGGCGTGAGCATCGGCATCGGGGTCGGCGACATCCTGATCTCGGCGATCGGCACCGGCCCGTGGCAGATCGCGCTGGTGGTGGCGCTGGCGATGAGCACGGCGGTGCTCGCGGACAGCGGGGCGATCATCGTGCTGCAGGCCGCGTCGTCGTCGGTGCTGGTGGCGACGCTGCTGCCCCCGGCTTCGGCGGGCGGCCTGACCCGCATGATCGACGCGGCGGTCGGCGGGCTGATCGGGTTCGTGGTGGCGGCGCTACTGCCCGCGAACCCGCTGGCGGTGGCGCACCGCAACGGCAGGCTGGTGCTGGGGGCGCTCACCGACGGCCTGCGGGGCGTGGCGTGGGCGGTGTCGCGGCGGGACACCGACGTCGCCTCGGACACGTTGGCGAAGGTGCGCAAGAGCCAGGAGCTGGTGGACGAGTTCCGGACCGCGCTGGACGCGGGCGGGGAGATCGCGAAGATCGCGCCGATCCGCTGGCGCCGCCGCGGCGACCTGAAGCGCTACGAGGCCGCGGCCACGCCCATCGACCGGGCGCTGCGCAACACCCGGGTGCTGGCCCGGCGCGCCATGTCGGCGCTGCGCGACGACGAGCCGGTGCCGCGCCCGCTGCCGGGCCTGCTGGAGGAGCTGGCCGGGTCGGTGGTGCTGCTGCGCGACGAGCTCGCGGGCGGGAACGAGCCGCTGCAGGCGCGGGAGGCGGCGCGCGCGGTGGCGCGGAAGTCCTCGGTGGAACTGCTCGGCGAGGGCGACTTCTCGATGCAGGTGGTGGTGCTGCAGGTCCGCTCGATCGCGGTCGACCTGCTGCAGGCCACCGGCCTCACCCGCACCGAGGCCATCGCGGCTCTGCCGCCCCTGCACCCCCGCCGCGGCGACGACCACAGCTGAACCGAGCGGCGGGGGGGGGGGGGGGGGGGGGGCCCGGGGCCCCCCCCCCGGCGCGGCCCCCGGCCCGGGGGGGGGGGGGCGTGGGCGGGGGGGGGGGCGGGGGGCCCCCCCCCCCCCCCCGGCCCCGGCGGCGGGGTCACGCCATCGTGTGGCGGACGATCGTCTGGTCGCGGCCGGGGCCGACGCCGATCGCGGAGATGCGGGCGCCGGACAGCTCCTCCAGGCGCAGCACGTAGTTCTGCGCGTTCACCGGCAGGTCCTCGAAGCTGCGCGCCGCGCTGAGGTCCTCGGACCAGCCCGGCACCTCCTCGTACACCGGCACCGCGTGGTGCACGCCGGTCTGCGTCATCGGCATCTCGGTGACCCGCTGCCCGTCCACGTCGTAGCCGACGCACACCGGGATGGTCTCCAGCCCGGACAGCACGTCCAGCTTGGTGAGGAAGTAGTCGGTGATGCCGTTGACGCGGGTCGCGTAGCGGGCGATGACCGCGTCGAACCAGCCGGTGCGCCGGGAGCGCCCGGTGGTGACGCCGAACTCGCCGCCCTGCTTGCGCAGGTTCTCGCCCGCCTCGTCGGTGAGCTCCGTCGGGAACGGGCCCGCGCCGACGCGGGTGGTGTACGACTTCAGGATGCCGATCACGGCGTTGATCCGGGTCGGCCCGATGCCGGAGCCCGCGCACGCCCCGCCGGAGGTCGGGTTCGAGGAGGTCACGAACGGGTAGGTGCCGTGGTCCACGTCGAGCAGCGTGCCCTGCGAGCCCTCCAGCAGCACCGTCTCGCCGCGCTCCAGCGCCTCGTTGACCAGCAGCTTCGTGTCGGCGATGCGGCCGGCGAAGCGCTCGGACTGCTCCAGCACGGTGTCCACGACCTCGTCGGCGTCGAGCGCGCGGCGGTTGTAGACCTTCACCAGCAGCTGGTTCTTGAACTCCAGCGCGGCCTCGACCTTCTGCCGCAGGATCTTCTCGTCCAGCAGGTCCTGCACGCGGACGCCGACGCGGGCGACCTTGTCCTGGTAGGCGGGGCCGATGCCGCGACCGGTGGTGCCGATCTGCTTCTTGCCGAGATAGCGCTCGGTGACGCGGTCGATCGCCACGTGGTACGGCATGATCATGTGCGCGTCGGCGGACAGCAGCAGCCGCGAGGTGTCGACGCCGCGCTCCTCCAGCCCGGCGAGCTCGTCGAGCAGCACGCCCGGGTCGACCACGACGCCGTTCCCGATCACGTTCGTGACGCCCGGCGTGAGGATGCCGGAGGGGATGAGGTGCAGCGCGAAGTCCTGCCCGTCGGGCAGCACCACGGTGTGGCCGGCGTTGTTGCCGCCCTGGTAGCGCACGACCCACTGCGCCTGCTCGCCGAGCAAGTCGGTCGCCTTGCCCTTGCCCTCGTCGCCCCACTGGGCTCCGATCAGCACGATCGCCGGCATGTGAAACTCCAACCTGGACTGTGGGTCCGCGCGAGCGACTCCCCGCTCCGACGCGACACTGATGCCGGTCGATCAGGGTAAACCAGGAGCGAAACGTGAGTACGACTGCACTGTCCTGCACAAACGGCGACCACACCACGCGTCCGGGTGGTCACGCGGAGTGGCACCGGGTTTCGCCCGCTCCCGGGAAGGCCGAGGTCGATGCGCTGCTGCCCGACGGCCCCGGGCGAGTCGTCGTCCAGGGTACCGATGCCGACCTGGCGGCGGTGGTGCTGCGGCTGCTGCGCAAGAACCGCATCGCCGACCTCGCCGTCGGCTACGTGCCGGTGGCGGAGTCGCCCGCGACCCGGCTGTGGGGGTTCCCGGTGGGCCCGGACGCCGAGCCGCTCGCGTTCGAGGGGGCGGCCCGGCCGTCGGCGCTGGTGCGCGACGACAACGGCGGGCTGCTGATCGCCTCCGGCCGGGTGGAGCCGATCACCGGCCAGGTGTACTGCGACGACCAGCGGGTGCTGCACGGCCCGGCGCGGAGCCTGGAGATCACCCCCGATCCGGCGGCGGAACCGCTGCCGGACCCGACCTCCGACCCGATGTCGGCGAACCTGGATCCGGCCGCGGACGGCCTGCGGGTCACCGCGGTGCGCCGCGGCCTGCTGCGCACCCGCCGGGACACCACCCGCGGCCGCGCCGTGCAGGCCGGGTTCCGCGAGGCCACCGTGCTGCGCGACGGCGTGCCGCACCCGCGGCCGGTGACCAAGTGGGCCTGGTACCGCCACACCGAGGACCTGCTGCTCGTGCGGCCCTGATCGGCGGGGGAAATCCCTGCGCACACACGGTTTTCCCAGACCCGGCGGGGATCGGGTGGCGGTTTCACGACAGGTCACCGCCTAGTCACTTCGGGGCATTGCCATGGCCACCTCGCTCGATGAAGGTCAGGATCGACATCGGCGAGATCAGCCCAGCGGAGGTCCCCATGACGCCGACCCGTTCGCTTCGCGCAGCACTGACCGCTCTGCCCCTGGCCGGCGCCCTGTCGCTGGGCCTGGCCGTGCCCGCCGGGGCGGAACCGCCCGGCATCCCCGACCCGTCGACCGCCCAGACCCAGCTCGACGAGCTGCAGGTCGCCCCCGAAGGTTCCCTCGACGGCTACGACCGCGACCGGTTCCCGCACTGGATCGAAGGCCCCGACGGCTGCAACACCCGCGAGTCGGTGCTCAAGCGCGACGGGGAGGGCGTCGAGGTCGGGTCGGACTGCTACCCGACCGCGGGCACCTGGAACAGCCCGTACGACGGCGGATCCTGGACCAAGCCGTCCGATGTGGACATCGACCACGTGGTGCCGCTGGCCGCCGCGTGGCGCTCCGGGGCCTCCGAGTGGACCGACGAGCAGCGCGAGGCGTTCGCCAACGACCTCGAAGGCCCGCAGCTGATCGCCGTCACCGACAGCGTCAACCAGTCCAAGAGCGACAAGACCCCGGACCAGTGGATGCCGCCGGAAGCCGGCTACCACTGCACCTACGCGTCGATGTGGGTCGGTTCCAAGCACAAGTACGAGCTGACCGTCACCGAGGCCGAGAAGACGGCCCTCAAGGACGCCCTCGCCGGCTGCTGATCGTCGTCGACGCCGCGCCCCGCTCACCTCCTCGGTGAGCGGGGCGTTCCGCTGCGGTGCCACCTGGTGGGACGCGGCCCGGCGGGCGTTGACCGGGAGATCGCGGCGGTGCGAACCTGCTGGGCATGACCGCGCGCACCGCACTGACCGGGCGCCTGCACGTCGATCTGCGGCGGCAGGCCAGCGCCATCTGTCGCCCCCGCTGAGGGTCTTCACCGGCTGTTCTTCGAACTCTTTCCGCGTAGCGCTGGGGTGGCGGAACCTCAGCGGTCCCCTCGCTGCGGGATCGTTTTCGCAGGTGGCTCCGCCACAGGCGACAACGCTGTCCTCGCGGGGGAACCGCTGAGAACCCGCGGGTGGTCCGGCTGCGTGCTCGGTCGGCTGCTCAGCGGCTTCGCCGCTGACGGGAAACCGCCGAAACCGCGCTGCGCAGGTTCGAGGACGGGCGGTCGACAGTTCGCCCGGGCGCTCTTGTGCGGCCCGGGTTCCGCTCTGCTCAGCGAAAGCGATGACACCGTGCACCGTCGGGAATTCCTCGCCGCCCTCGCCCTGACCACCACGACCGCCGGGCTGCTCGCCGCGTGCGGTCGTGGCACCGACGCGGCCACCGCGCCCGTCCCGCCGCCGGTCGGCGACGACGAGCTGCGCCGGGTGCGGCTGCGAGTCGGGGACCAGAAGGGCAACTCGCAGTCCCTGCTGCGCTCCGCCGGGCTGGACCGGGCGCCTTACGCGATCGAGTGGGCCACGTTCACCTCCGGCCCGCCGCTGCTGGAGGCCGCGTCCGCCGGAGCCATCGACATCGGCGGCGTCGGCAACACGCCCCCGCTGTTCGCGGCCGCCGCGAAGCGCAACGTGAAGGTCGTGTCCGCGTCGAAGGGCAACGTGACCAGCGATGCGCTGATCGTCCCGCGGGACTCGCCGCTGCGGCGGGTGGAGGACCTGCGCGGGAAGAAGATCGCCGTGGCCCGCGGCAGCTCGGCGCACGGGCAGGTGCTGCTGAGCCTGCGGAAGGTCGGGCTCACCCCGGACGACGTGCAGCTGGTGATCCTGCAACCGGCCGACGCGCTCGGCGCGTTCAACGGCGGCGAGGTGGACGCCTGGGCGATCTGGGACCCGTACTTCGCGCAGGTCCAGCTGGAGACCGGCGCGAAGGTGCTCACCGACGGCACCGGCGTGGCCAACGGCCTGGACTTCCAGGTGGCGAGCGACGCGGCGCTCGCCGACGCGGCGAAGAACACCGCGCTCGCCGACTACGTGGTCCGCGTCGCGCAGGCGCAGCTGTACTCCGACTCGCACCGCGAGGAGCGCGCGCGGGCGTGGGCCGAGGACACCGGGCTGCCCATCGAGGTGACCCGCCGCGCCACCGACGCCGGGCCGAACCTGCCGATCCCGCTGGACGAGTCGGTGGTCCGCTCCTCGCAGGAGCTCGCCGACGCGTTCGTGCAGGCCGGGGAGATCCCGCGGAAGTTCGACTTCGCCGACTTCGTCGACACCCGCTTCGCGCAGCGGCTCACCGCCGTCCGCTGACCAGGAGGAGACGCATGAGCATCACGGTGCACTGGTTCCTGCCCACCCACGGCGACGGTCGGTCCATCGTGGACAGACCGCACGTGACGGCCGCCGCGGCCAGCACGCCTCGCGAACCCGACATCGACTACCTGGCGCAGGTCGCGCAGGCCGTCGAGCACCTCGGGTTCACCGGCATGCTCACCCCCACCGGCAGCTGGTGCCAGGACGCGTGGGTGACCACGGCGGCGCTGCTCGGCCGCACCAAGCGGATCAAGTTCCTGGTCGCGTTCCGGCCCGGTTCGCTCACCCCGACGCTGGCCGCGCAGATGGCCACCACCTACCAGCAGGTCTCCGGCGGCAGGCTGCTGCTCAACATCGTCACCGGCGGCGAGTCCACCGAGCAGCGCCGCTACGGCGACTGGCTGGACCACGACCGCCGCTACGAGCGCACCGACGAGTTCCTCGCCGCGATGCGCGCCATCTGGTCCGGGGAACCCGCCGACTTCGACGGCGAGCACTACCGGCTGCGCGGCGCCACCGCCTACGACGTGCCGGACCCGGTGCCACCGCTGTACTTCGGCGGCTCGTCCCCGGCGGCGCTGCCCGTGGCCGCCCGCCGCGCCGACGTGCACCTGACCTGGGGCGAACCGCCCGCGCAGGTCGGTGAGCGGATCGCCCGGCTGCGGGAGCTGGCCGCCGCCGAAGGCCGCACGCTGCGGTTCGGGCTGCGCGCCCACACCATCACCCGGGACACCTCCGCCGAGGCGTGGGCGACGGCCCAGCGCTTCCTGGACCAGATGGACCCGGCGGACGTGGCCGCTTCGCAGGCGAAGTTCGCCGTCACCGAATCGACCGCGCAGCGGCGGATGGCGGAGCTGCACGGCGGGGTGCTGCACGCGGACGCGCGGAAGCTCGAAGTGCACCCGGGCCTGTGGTCCGGGGTCGGGCTGCTGCGCGGCGGTGCGGGCACCGCGCTCGTCGGCAGCCACGAGGAGGTCGCCGACCTCATGTCCGAGTACCACGACGTCGGCGTGGAGGAGTTCGTGTTCTCCGGCTACCCGCACCTGGAGGAGGCGTACTGGTTCGGCGAAGGCGTCCGCCCGGTCCTCGCCCGCCGCGGCCTCCTCGCCGGTTCCGAGCCCGCCGCGACCCCCGCACCCCGCCCGGTCGCCGCGTCCTGAAGCCGGTCCGGGACCTCCCCGAGCCGCGATCCGGGACGAACCCGATCCCCGCGACCCGCCGCGCCGCTTACGTTCGACCCGCAGTCGGGACGACGTGGGGGGACGGCCTGTGGATCCGAAGGACGCGGCACCGGCGGCGGTGCGCAGCTCGATCATCGCGTGGACCTGCGCCGTGGCGGCCGGGGTCGCCGAGACGGTGCTGCAGGTGGTGCGGCTCGTCGCGGCGGGGGCGCCCGCCGGTGGACTCGCCGGGCAGCTGGTGCTGCGCGGCGCCGTCTACGCCGCGGTGCTGGTCCTCGTGCTGCGGCTGCGGCGCGGTGGGAACGGGGTGCGGATCGCGGTGGCGGTGCTCGTCGGCGGCCTCGGCACCGCGAGCATGGTCGGCCCGCCGATCGCGGAGGTGCTGGGCGGCGTCCCGGTCGAGCAGGCCTTCCTGAACGGCACCGGGCCGTGGGCGTGGACGTTCGCCGCGTTGCGCGCCGCGCACCTGGTCGCGGTGTGCACGGGACTGGTGCTCCTGTTCGCGCCCGCGTCGAACGCGCACTTCCGAGCGGCCGGGGCCGCCGCCGGACGGCCCTGACCGCCCGGTCGCTCAGCCGCGGGCCTCGACCGCGATGTCCGGGAAGTCGCTGAAGATGCCGTCGATGCCCTGCGCGAACAGCGCGTCGAAGAAGCCGAACACGTCGCCGAACTCGGACGGCACCTCGGAGGAGCGGAAGTCCGCGGGCAGGAACTCGTTCTCCGCGCGCACCGTGTACGGCACGACCTGCAGGCCCGCCGCGTGCGCGTCCGCGGTCACCGGGGTCGGCCCGGTGAGGTGCCCCGAGTCGTCGACCGGCAGCAGCACCTTCGTGTCCGGGCCGAACACGTCGGCGTAGTCCGCGATCCCGCGCAGCCCCTCCGGCGTCACCAGGTCCGCGTAGGTGCGCGGGTCGCCGGACTCCACGAAGTCCTGCGGCGCCCCGCTGTCGGAGATCAGCTGCACCAGCCGCACCCGCAGCGAGCGGTCCAGCTCCCGCAGGTTGGCGACCTCGAAGGACTGCACCACGACCTTCGCGTCCGGCCGGTTCAGGCCGTTCTCGTCCAGCGCCCGCACCACGCGCGGCTCCAGCGGCAGGCCGATGCGCTGGAAGTAGCTCGGGTGCTTGGTCTCCGGGGCGACGCCGACCTCGCGGCCGAGCTCCGCGGACAACCGGCGGGCGAGGTCCACGACCTCCTGGAACGTCGGCACCTCGTAGCGGCCGTCGTAGATCGTGTTGTTCGGCCGCAGCCGCGGGATGCGTTCCTCCGCGCGCAGCGACTTCAGCTCGGCGAGGGTGAAGTCCTCGGTGAACCAGCCGGTCAGCTCGACGCCGTCGATGGTCTTCGTGGTCTTGCGGTCGGCGAACTCGGGGTGGTCGGCGACGTCGGTGGTGCCGCTGATCTCGTTCTCGTGCCGGGACACCAGCACCCCGTCCTTGGTGGGCACCAGGTCCGGTTCGATGAAGTCGGCGCCCATCCGCGCCGCCAGCTCGTAGGCGGCCAGCGTGTGCTCCGGGCGGTAGCCGGAGGCGCCCCGGTGCCCGAACACCTCCACGCGGCCTGCCTCCGGATCGGCGGTCACGGCGGGCGCCGCGGCGGCGGGCAGCTGGGCGATGGCGCCCAGCACGGCGGCCGTGGTCACGGCGAGCGCCCCCAGGCGCACCCGGATCGACATCTGTCCTCCAACGAGTTCGTCGCGCGGGAAGGGCCGCGCGCCCGGCCCGACCTTCGCGGTGGCGGGCGACCAACCGGACAAGAACATCCGACGGGCGGGTGAAGGAACGGCGACACACCTCCGGTCGGCGCCGAGCGCCGCGCGGGGTGGCCGGCCGGAGCGCACTGAGATGATCCTCGCTGGTCACCGGCGGTCCATGTCCGGTTCACCACACCGCGCCGGGGGGCCGCCGTCGGCGGTGTGCGGGACGCTCTACGCTTCCGCTCGTGCGAATCCTGGTGATCGGGGCAGGCGGCCGTGAGCACGCGATCGTGCTGGCGCTGTCGAAGGACCCGTCGGTGACCGCCCTGGCCTGCGCTCCCGGCAACGCGGGCACCGCCGCGCTCGCCGAGCCCTACCCGGTGGACGTCGCCGATCCGGCGGCGGTGACCGAGCTCGCCACCGGCTGGAAGGCGGACCTGGTCGTGTTCGGCCCGGAGACTCCGCTGGGCGCCGGTGCCGCCGACGCCGTCCGCGCCGCCGGGATCCCCTGCTTCGGGCCGTCGAAGGGGGCCGCCCGCATCGAGGGCTCCAAGGCGTTCGCGAAGGACGTCATGATCTCCGCCGGGGTTCCCACCGCGCACAGCGAGACGGTGGACAACCCGGCGAAGCTGGACGCCGCCCTGGCCCGCTTCGGCCCCACCTGGGTGGTCAAGGACGACGGGCTCGCCGGGGGCAAGGGCGTGCTGGTCACCACCGATTTCGACGCGGCGCGCGCGCACGCGCTGACGCTGCTCGACGACGGGCACCCGGTGCTGCTGGAGTCCTTCCTGGACGGTCCGGAGGCCTCGCTGTTCTGCCTGGTCGACGGCACCACGGTGGTCCCGCTGCTGCCCGCGCAGGACTTCAAGCGCGTCGGCGACGACGACGCGGGCCCGAACACCGGCGGCATGGGCGCCTACGCGCCGCTGCCGTGGGCGCCGGAGGGCTTCACCGAGGACGTGGTGCGCACCGTGGTGCAGCCGGTGGTGGACGAGCTCGCCGAGCGCGGCACCCCGTTCTCCGGCCTGCTGTACGCGGGCCTGGCGCTGACCTCGTCGGGGCCGCAGGTCATCGAGTTCAACTGCCGGTTCGGCGACCCGGAGACGCAGGCCGTGCTGGCGCTGCTGCGCACCCCGCTGGCGGTGCTGCTGGACGCGGTCGCCCGCGGTGAGCTCGCCGCCGCCCCCGCGCTGGAGTGGGAGGACGGCGCCGCGGTGACGGTCGTCGTGGCCGCCGAGGGCTACCCGGGCCGGCCCCGGGTGGACGACGTGATCACCGGTGGCGACGCGATCGGCGTGCTGCACTCCGGCACGCGGCGCCGCGAGGACGGCGCGGTGCTGTCCGCGGGCGGCCGGGTGCTGTCCGTGGTCGCGACCGGCGCGGACCTCGACGCCGCCCGCGACGAGGTGTACCGGCGGGTCGCCGCCGTGCGCCTGCCCGGCTCGCACCACCGCGTGGACATCGCGCTGCGCGCCGCCCGCGGCGAGATCACCCCGCCCGCCTGATCGGACTTTCCGGACGAACCGCGCGCGAGCCACGGCCGCGCGCGGTTCGTCGCGTTCGGACCCGTTCGCCGTTCGACTGCTCTTCGGTGAAAGCACCGCCGTGCGCACCCGCTTCGGGGTAATCATGTGATCCGGTGGAACGGCGCGCCCGGACGGCGCGTCGACCACGTCGGACATCCGGGCCGCGAATCCGAGGAGAGGTCGTGCCAGACGCCGGTTACAACATGGGGGCCTTGGAGGACTGCCGCTCCGCGCTGGAAGGCAAGGCCGGCCCGGTCGGCGCCATCGGCGACGGCTTCGAGGGCCGGCACGTCGAGGCGGCCTCCTTCGGGGAGCTCGACGCCGCGGCCGGGCTCGCCGACGCGGTCACGAAGCTCGACGAGACCGCGAAGCAGCAGTTCGACGCCGCCGAGCAGCTGCTGCGCAGCGTCAGCGGCGCGCTCGACGCGGTGCGCACCAGCGTCGAGGACATCGACCGGGACAACGCCGACTCGATGCGGGTCTGAGCCGGTACTGGGGGACGAGATGGGCATTTCAGGGGAGATCGCGGGCAAGCCGGGCGGCGCGGCGCTCGCCGAGCAGGTGCGGAAGCTGGAGGACAGCCGACCCGAGTCGATCACCGAGATCGCGCGCCGCTGGCGCGAGGCGAGCGGCACCACCGGGAACGCCGCCGGGGACGTGACCAACGCGGTCACCGGGCTCGACGGGGCCTGGCAGGGCGCTTCCGCGGACGCGTTCGTCGGCTACATGGGGCAGGTGCGCGGCGGCTTCGACCAGGCCGGGTCGGCGCTGGAGAGCTCGGCGGGCGCGCTGGACCGGGCGGCGGAGGCGGTGCGCACCGCGAAGGACGCGGTGAACGGCATCGGCGAACGCGCCCTGGCCGACGCGAAGCAGGCCGAGGACACCTACCACCAGGCGGAGCTGGCGCACCCGAACGACCCGGCCGCCCTGGAACTGGCCCGCCGGGTGCGCGACGACGCGATCACCCGCGCGATGGAGTCGCACGCCGACGACGCCCGGGGCAAGGTCGACGAGGCGAACGCGGCGCTGAACGGGGCGCTGTCCGAGCTCACCGGCTCCGCCGAGGGCATGGCGGACGTGTTCACGAAGATCCCGAAGGCGGGCGAGCAGGGCTTCACGCCCGCGCCGGGGCGCGACACCGAGTGGGAGTTCCAGGAGCCCGCCGGCCCGGCGAGCACCGACCAGGCCGGCGCCACCGGCCCGGGCGGGGACTCCGCCGCGGGGCCGGGCGGGTCCGGCGCGTCG
>NZ_JAIUJZ010000192.1:0-23089 GCF_020176775.1 Saccharopolyspora sp. 6M | reverse complement strand
GGTCGCCGCCGGGCCACCAGACACCTCCACAACGACAACAAGACCAACCTACGACCACCGTGCCACCAAGATCAGTTTTTTTACAAGTAGTAAGAACTCGGGTTCGGTTCCGGCTCGACGTGCTGGCGCCGGTTGGCGGAGTGGCAGCAGGCCGGGGGTGTGGGAACAGCTGCAGGAGATCCCGCTGGCCAAGCTGCGCGCGGCCGATCAGCTGGACCTTTCCCGCGCGGTGGTGGACTCCTCGCAGATCCAACGAGAACGGGATAGCCCAAAAGTGGGTCTGAGTCCGGTTGATCGGGGCAAGCCGGGCTCGAAACATGACGCGCCCGCGGAACTCCGTTGCGAGTGCTGCTGACCGGCAGCAACCGCAACGACGTCACCCAGCTGATCCCGCTGATCGAAGCGGCCCACCGGTACGCGCAATCCGAGGCCGACCCCGCCGCACGCCTCGCCACGTGTATGCCGGCCGCGGCTATGACCACGACAAATACCGGCACCAGCTGCGGGCCCGCAACATCACACCCTGCATCGCCGGCCGCGGTGACCAGCACGGATCCGGCCTCGGAAAACTGCGCTGGGTCGTCGAAGCCGCCTTCGCCTGGCTCCACGGCCCCGCGAACTCCGCATCCGCTGGGAAACCCGCGACGACATCCAGGGAGGCCTGCTCCACCTCGCCCACTGCATGATCCTCGCCCGCGAACTCCCTGCCGCCGCATTCTGTCTGAAATTGCTCAACTGCGACAGGCGGATTCCAGCGACGCCACCGATGCGGCACCGACCGGACGAGCACCCGGGCAGAACTCCTGATCCCCGCGCATCGGGAGACGAATCGCGCCGTTCGGCCAGGTCGGGCGGCGCCTCGGAACACCACCACCCCGCGAGGCGGCGCGCCGTCCGGCAAGGGCGCCAGTACCTCATCTCCAACCGCGATGCCCCCATGGGGGTTCCTGATGTTGCTCAGCAGGCGGCGGAAACCGCTCTAGGCTTCGGCCACGAATTCCGACGCGGAGGGGCGTTCATGACTTATCAAGTCGTGGTCACTCGCGGTTACGCCGAGCCGGACGGAAGCACGATTTTCGGAGACATCGGCCTTTCCCTGCTCGGCGAAGAGGTGTCCTGGCGAGTGCTGGACGAGGACGTCGAGGAACTGCGGGCGGATCAGCTCGAGGACGCGGACGCCGTGATCGTGCTGGGGCACGAGCGCATCACCGCGAGGTCGATACCGGCGTCCGGACGGCTGCGGCACGTCGCGCGGTTCGGTGCCGGTTTCGACGCGGTCGATCTGGACGCGTGCACCCGCAGCGGTGTCTTGGTGACCAACACTCCCGACGCCGTGCGGGAACCGGTGGCCGATTCCGTGCTGGCGCTGCTGTTCGCGCTGGCGCACAACCTGGTGGTGAAGGACCGGCTCGTGCGCGAAGGTCGTTGGGCGGAACGCGGTTCGTGGCAGGGGGCCGGCCTGGCCGGCGCGACGATCGGAGTGATCGGACTCGGCGGGACCGGGATGGCGACCGCAGGTCGGCTGGGAGCGCTGGGATTGCGTGTGCTCGGCTACAACCGGAGCGATCGGCCGGAAGCCGCGGACCTCGGCGTCGAGTTGCTGCCGCTGCCGGACGTGTTGCGCCGCAGCGACTACGTCGTGCTGACCGTCGCGGGAAACCGCGGAACTCACCACCTCATCGGGGCGGCGGAGCTGGACCTGCTGCGACCGACGGCCCGGCTGATCAACGTGTCCCGCGGTTCCGTGGTCGACGAGGACGCGCTGACCGCGCGGCTCTCCGACGGGCGGCTGGCCGGTGCGGGGCTCGACGTGTTCGCCGAAGAGCCGCTAGAACCGGGCGGGCCGCTGACCACTTTGGACAACGTGGTGCTGGCGCCGCATTCGCTGTGCTGGACCGACCGGTTCAGCTCGGCGGTGTCGGCGAGCGTGCGGGAAGCAGTGCTGGCGGTGAGTCGGGGCGACCGTCCCCGGCATCCGGTGAACGATCCACGACCGCGGGGCACACGGCCCGACGACGACGGGAAGGCGACATGAGCGACGCAACCGGCCGGACGGCGATCATCACCGGTGCGGCCTCCGAACGCGGCATCGGCCGGGCGCTGGCCGAACGTCTGGCGGCGACGGGCTGGCACCTCGGCCTCCTCGACGTAGACGCGGAGGTAGGGCGCGTCGCGTCCGGGCTGGCGTCCGCGCACGACGTCTCGGCGCTCGGCGCCATCGCGGACATCGCCGATCCGGATGCCGTCGACGCGGCCGTGTCGACGTTCGAGGAGAACCTGCCGCCGGCGGCCGCGCTGGTCAACATCGCCGGCATCAGCTCGCCGCTGCCCTTGGTCGAGGTGGACCTCGCCACCTGGGAGCGCGTCATGCGGATCAACGCGACCGGCACGTTCGTCACCTGCAAGCGCGTCATCCCAGGCCTGGTGGAACGCGGCTACGGCCGGGTGGTCAACCTGGGTTCGACGGCCATGCAGAACGGCGGCGGCACCTACAGCAAGTCCACCTACGCAGCATCCAAGGGAGCGATCGAGGGACTGAGCCGGGCACTCGCGCTGGAGGTCGCGCCGCACGGGGTCACCGTCAACGTCGTCGCCCCGGCCACCATCGACACCGACATCATGGGCGGCCGGATCACCGAGGCCCGCAAACCCGGCTTCCTCGCCCAGCTCCCGGTAGGGCGCCTCGGCACCACCGGTGAAGTGGCCGCACTGGTCGAATTCCTCATCGGCGAGGACGCCGGTTACATCACCGGCGCCACCTACAACATCAACGGGGGCATCCGCATTGGCTGACACCACGCCGACCCCGCCCGTGCACCACGAACGTCCTCGGCTCGCCGACCCCGCCGCGCTCTCCCCGGCCCACTCCCCGGAGAACTGGCCGATCGCCGCCGCGATGCTCCAATTCCCCGCGCTCGACGCCGATGGGACGCCCGTGTCGGAGCTGGTGCCCGAGCGGTGGCGTCGGCTGCTGCAACCGGTCGTCGACGCCGGATTCGCGCAGCTGGAGCTGTCCACGTCCTGGATGCCGTTCGGCGAGCTCCCCCCGGACCGCTTGACCGCGCTCGGCGAGGTACTCGCGGACGCGGGCCTCAGCGTGCCCGGGATCTGCGTGGTGCGCCAGAGCGTGATCCACCCGGAGCGCGGTGAGCGGAACCTCGCCGTGACGCACCGCGCCATCGACGCCGCCGCGGGCCTGGGCGCAGGGATCGTCTGCCTCGGCCTGCACGACGCGCTGACCCCGGAGCAACGGCGGGCGCTGTGGTTCTGGACCGCGCCGCAGGACGAGCGGTACGCCGACCCGGAGGTGTATCGGCTCGCGGTGCGGCGGTTCCGCGAACTCGGCGACCACGCGAGGTCCGCCGGCGTCGAGCTCTCCCTGGAGCTGTACGAGAACACCTACCTCGGCAGCGCCGACGAGGCGGCACGCTTCCTCGACGACATCGGGCACGACGCGGTGGGGCTCAACCCCGACTTGGGGAACCTGCTGCGGCAGCAGCGCCCGACCGACAGCTGGGAGTACCTCATGTCGGTCGCCGCGCCGCGCGCGAACTACTGGCACGTCAAGAACTACCTGCGCCTGGAAGACCCGGGCACGGGGACGGTGCTGACGCACCCCACCTCGCTGGAGCTGGGCATCGTGAACTACCGGGCCGCCGTTCGCCACGCGATCGCGCACGGGTTCCGCGGCGCGTTCGTGGTAGAGCACTACGGCGGTGACGGGCTCGGCGTCGGCACGACCAATGCCGATTACCTGCGCCGCATCCTGCCTCGGGAGGAGAGCCGATGACCGAATTTCCCAGAGAACGGACGGCGATCGTGACCGGGGCCGCGTCCGAACGCGGCATCGGACGCGCCATCGCCGGCACCCTCGCCGCCCACGGCTGGTCGGTCGCCGTGTTCGACACGGACGACGCGGCCTGCCGGGAGCTGGCGGCCGAACTTCGGGAGCGGCACGGAGTCGAGTGCCTCGGCACCGGGGTGGACATCCGCGAGCGGGCGGCGGTCTTCAGCGCGGTCGACGCGGTGCGCCGGACCCTCCCCCAGCTCATCGGCCTGGTCAATAACGCCGGGGTGAGCTCGCCCGTACCGTTCCTCGACGTCACCGACGAGGAGTGGCGCCGGGTGGTCGAGGTCAACCTGCACGGCACCTTCCACGTCACGCAGGCGTCGGCGAAGGTCATGGCCGCCCGCGGGGTCGGCCGCATCGTGCAGATCTCCTCCACCTCCGCGGAGCGCGGCGGCGGGGTCTACGGCCGGGCCGCGTACTCGGCCTCGAAGGCAGCGCTGCTCGGATTCGCCCGCACCCTCGCGCGCGAACTCGGGCCGAGCGGCATCACGTCGAACGCAGTGGCGCCCGGATCCATCGACACCGACATCATGGGCGGTCGCCTCACCGAGGAGCGAAAGGCCTTGCTACTGCGGGAACTGCCGGTCGGCCGGATCGGCACCGTGCACGACGTGGCCGCGGTGGTCTCGTTCCTGCTGGGCGAGTCGGCCGGTTACGTCACCGGCGTCACCTACGACGTCAACGGCGGATCGCACATCGCGTGACCGCACACGAGAAAGGCAGCGCAGTGGGTTCTTCGTTCTCCGCCGACCTCACCGGCAAGACCGCGGTCGTCACCGGCGCCAGCTCGGGAATCGGGTACGCCATCGCAGAGGAGTACCTGCGCAACGGGGCGAAGGTGGTCGGCCTGCATCGCCGTGCGGACACCGAGCACCGCGGCGACTACCTGCCGGTCGTGACCGACCTCGCCGATCCGGAGTGGACCCGCGAGGTGGTGGCCGAAGTGCTCCAGGAGCACCGGGTGGACGTCCTGGTGAACAACGCCGGGCTCAACCTCCGCCACCCGTTCGAAGATTTTCCCGTCGAGGACTGGGATCGCGTGCAGCAGCTCAACATCCGCAGCGTCGCCGAGCTGACCCAGTCCTTCGGCCGCCCGATGCTCGACCGCGGTTCGGGCGTGATCATCAACCTGGCGTCGATGCTCTCGTTCACCGGTGGCTTCACCGCCTCCGCGTACGCCGCGTCCAAAGGCGCGGTCGCCCAGTTCACCAAGTCGGTCGCCAACGAGTGGGCGCCGAAGGGCGTGCGGGTCAACGCGATCGCGCCGGGGTTCATCGACACCGAGATGAACGTCGCGCTGCTCGCCGACGAGATCCGGAACCGACAGATCTTGGAGCGGATCCCGGCCGGGCGCTGGGGCACCGCCGCGGACATCGCCGGTGCGGCGCTGTTCCTGGCATCCGACGCCGCCCAGTTCGTGCACGGGACGGTGCTGCCCGTCGACGGCGGCTACCTCGCACGCTGACCCCCAGGAAAGGAGCTCTGTCGTGAAGGGCATCGTCGTGCACGGGGTGCGGGACCTGCGCGTCACCACGCTCCCCGAAATCGAGGCGGCACCGGACCAGATCGTGGTCCGAATCGCCTGCGGCGGCATCTGCGGCTCGGACCTGCACTACGCCGCCGACGGCTGCAACGGGGCGTACACCGTGGCCGAACCGCTGGTGCTCGGCCACGAGGTGGTCGGCATCGTCGCCGAGATCGGCACGGATGTGACCGACGCTCCGCCGGTCGGCACCCCGGTAGCGATTCACCCCGCCGATCCGGCCGCCCCAGCAGGCGCCTCGCAGCCGACGGGACTGCACCTGCGAGCGGACGGGACCTACCTGGGCAGCGCGTCCACCAGCCCGCACACGCAGGGCGGCTTCGTCGAACGGCTGGCGGTGCGACCAGGGCAGCTGCGCGTCCTTCCCGAGGATTTGCCGCTGAGCAGGGCCGTGCTAGCCGAACCGCTCGCGGTCGCGCTGCACGGCGTCGGCAGGCTCGGCGATCGGGTGGCGGGGGCACGAGTGCTGGTCAGCGGCGCGGGCCCCATCGGCGCACTCACGATCGCCGCGCTCCGGCACACCGGGGCGGCAGAGGTCGTCGCCGTCGATCTGCAGGACTTCCCGCTGACCACCGCCACCGCCGTCGGTGCCACGCTGGCTCTGAACCTGTCGCGGGGCGACGCGCTCCCGGACTCGTCGTTCGACGTGGTGGTGGAAGCCGCGGGCGCGACGGCCTCCCTCGCGTCCATAGTGGACGCTGTGCGGCCCGGTGGTTCCGTGTTGCAACTGGGCATGCTGCCGAGCGGGCCGGTTCCAGTCCCGATGTCGGCGATCATCGCCAAAGAACTCGCGTTGTTCGGTTCGCAGCGCTTCGACGTCGAACTCGACGAGGCGGTCGCGCTGCTGGCGGCGGAGCCGTCGCTGGAAACGGTGGTGAGCCACCGGTTCGCGCTCGACGACGCGGCCGAGGCCTTCGAAGTCGCCGCGGACTCCTCGCGCTCGTCCAAAGTGATCCTCCAGATCTCCGCCGATTCCTGAACGCGGGCCGCGAGAACGGCCCGCACCCGAGGAGGGAAACACCGCATGATCCACGTCCGAACGAAGCTCAATCGGCCCGCCGCAGACGTCGTCGCCGCGCTCGGCGAGTACTCCGCCGCCACCATCCACGAAGCGCAGGGCCGCAAGGGCGCCCTGTCACACCGGCTCAAGCCCGTGTCCTCCGAGATGTCCTTCTGCGGTCCCGCGTTCACCGTCTCGGCGCACCCCGGCGACAACATCATGGTGCAGGTCGCGATCTCCTACGCGCGCCCCGGCGACGTCGTCATCACGGCAGCGGGCGAACTGGAGCAGTCCGGGTCCTTCGGCGACGTGCTCGCCACCGCCTGCCAGAGCAAGGGGCTGGCTGCGTTCGTCACCGACTCCGGCGTCCGCGACAGCGCCGATCTGCGGCGGCTGGGCTTCCCGGTGTTCTCCGGCTCGGTGTGCATCGAGGGCACCGTCAAGGAGACGCTCGGCCAGGTCAACCAGCCGATCTCGGTCGGCGGGCAGCTCGTGCGCCCCGGCGACGTCCTGCGCGGCGATGCCGACGGCATCGTGGTCGTCGACCCGCTGGAAGCCGAGGAGGTCGTACGGCTGTGCCGGGAGCGGGAGGAGCACGAAGCCGGCATCCGCGAGCAGCACCGCCGCGGCGACCGGGCACTGATCGAAGTGCACGGCCTCGTGGACAAACTTGCGGCCAAGGGCCTGGTCGTCGACGAATGAGCGCGATCTCTACCGCGGTGCTCGGCCTCGGGCCGATGGGCGCCCCGATCGCCGCGCACCTCGCCGAGGCAGGGTTTCCGCTGCAGGTGTGGAACCGCACGCGCGCCAAGGCCGCGGAGTTCGGCGAGCGAGCCGTCGTGCACCCCGGCGAGATCCGCGCGGAGGTCGTGCTCTCCGCGCTGCCCGATGTGCCGGAGTTCGACGAGGTCGCAGCGGACCCCGTGCTCCACGCGTGGTCCCGGCACGGCACCCGCCACGTGGTGGTGCTGAGCACGACCTCGCCGGAGCGCATCCGCGGGCTCGTCGAGCGGGTTGGCCGGTTCGGCATGGAGGTCGTCGACGCGCCGATGAGCGGCGGGGACGCCGGTGCCCGAGCGGGTGCTCTCAGCCTGATGGTCGGTGCGAGCTCGGAAGCGCACGCCGCGGTGGAGCCGGTGTTGCGGTCGTTCGCGGCGCTCGTCGAGCACCTCGGCGCGCCGGGAGCGGGCACGGTGGCGAAGTTGTGCAACCAGGTGGTGGTTGCCTCGACGCTCGTCGGCGTGGCCGAGGCGTTCGACCTCGCCGACCGGGCCGGGATCTCCGGGGCGCGGCTTGCCCGGATCCTGCGGGCCGGGCTCGCCGCCAGCGCCGTGCTCGACGCCAAGGCGAAGAAGATCCAGAATCGCGAGTACGAGCTCGGTGGCAGTGCCCGCAACCAGCTCAAGGACCTGCGGTACGCGATCGCGCTCGCCGACGAGCTCGGCGCCCGGCTCGCCCTAGGACGGCAGGCGGGGGCGCTGTTCACCGAGGCCGTCGACCTCGGCTTCGGGGATGCCGACCACTCCGCCGTCTACGAGGTGCTCTCGGACCGCTCCTGAACGTCGGCGAGCAGCCTGCGCAGGGCTTGCGCCACCAGCTCGGCCGGCTCGGACAACGGCTGCGATTCCGCAGTGCACAACGACATCCGGGTCCGCAGGTGCGCGTCGGAGAATCGGTAGACGCGCACCTCCTCCGGGCTGAAGCAGGCGCGCGCCGCCGACAGCGGCAGGATCGTCGCGCCCAGTCCACCCACCACCGCGTCGCGCAGCACCGTGCTGTGCTCGATCTCGGAGACGACGTGGCAGTGCAGACCCGCCGTGTGGAAGGCCCCGTCGGTGATCTGCCGGACCGAGTGCATCGCGCCGGGCAGGATGAAGTCCAGTTCGGACGCGTCGCGCAACGTCACCGACTCGCCCCGCGGCAGCGGTGACCGCGGCGCTCGCGCGCTGACGACCAAGTGGAACTCCTCCTCCACCGAACGTTCCAGGGCGACCCCCTTGACATAGCCGGGGTCGTAGATCAGCGCCATGTCCACCTGACCGAGCAGCACGGCCTGGCTCATCACCACGGTCAGGTTCTGCAGCAGCTGCAACTGGATCTCCGGGTAGCGTTCGCGCACCACCCGCAGCAGCGGGACCGCCACGCTCGAAGCCATGCTGTAAGAGGCGAGCCCGACCGTCACCAGCCCGGCAGGTGAGTCCGCCCTGTCGCGCAGATCGGCACGCGCGGCGCGCTCCAGGCGCAGGATCCCTTGCGCGTAGCGGTAGAGCGAGCGCCCCGGCCCGGTCGCGACGACGCCGCGCCCGGTGCGTTCGAGCAGTCGCGCCTTGAAATCGCTCTCCAAGGCGGAGATGTGCTGGCTCAGCGCGGACTGAGCGATGTGCAACGAATCGGCCGCCTTGGTGATGTTGCCGATGTCGACGACCTTGACAAAGTAGCCGAGCCTGCGGGTGTCCATCGTGCTCCTCCTGACCGAAGCCCATCGGGAAAGCAGATGCGGCCATGGCGCTTCGCGATGTTGCTTCGCCCCGGCCGGTACCGAAACTACCGTCTTCCCCGAGAACATAACCCAGCGTGGAAAGGGGTTCGGCGTGAAGATCGTCGATCTGGTGGCCGACCTCGGCGAGAGCTTCGGTGCCTACACGATGGGCAACGATGCCGAGCTGCTGGACCTGCTCACATCCGCGAACGTCGCCTGCGGCTTCCACGCGGGCGATCCGCGGGTGATGGACCGCACCGTGCGGGCCTGCGTGGAGCGCGGCGTCCGCATCGGCGCGCACCCGAGCTTCCCCGACCTCGCCGGGTTCGGCCGTCGCGCCATGGAGTTGAGCGAGCACGAAGTGCGCACGGACGTGTTGTACCAACTCGGGGCGCTGTCGGCGTTCGCGAAGGCCCACGGCACGCTCATCAGCCACCTGGCTCCGCACGGGAAGCTCGGCAACATGGTGGTGACCAGGCCGGACTACGCGCGCGCGGTGGCCGACGCCGTCGAGTCCTTCGACCCGTCGCTGGTGGTCCTGGTGCAGGAGGGCGAAATGGCCGCGGTGGCCCGAGCGCGGGGGCTGCGGATCGCGGTGGTCGGCATTGCCGACCGCGCCTACGAGGACGACGGCACGCTGGTCCCGCGCTCCGAGCCGGGCGCGGTGCTCTCCGACCCCGACGAGGTCACCCGCCGCACGGTGCGCATGATCACCGAGGGCGTGCTCACCAGCAGGAACGGGGTCGACCTGCCGATCAGGGCGGACTGCGTGCAGCTGCACGGGGACGGTCCCAGGGCGCTGCAGCTGGCCACGCGGATCCGCGCCGAGCTGGAGGCGGCCGGGGTCCGGCCCGCGCCGCTGCACCAGGTGCTCGGCCTGCCGACGGCGTGATGGACAGCCGGGCCGCGGTGAAGACCGCGATCACCCCGTGCGGGGAGGCCGCGCTGCGGGTCGAGGTCGACGGGGCCGACGGCACGGAGGTGTGGACGACCGTCCACCGGCTGGCGGAACGGCTGAACCGCGGCGAGATCACCGGGGCGCTGTCCGCGGTGCCCACCTACGACGCGGTGCTCGTCGAGTTCGACCCGTGCCGTTGCACCGCCGAGGAGCTGACCGCCGCCATCCTCTCCCAAGACCTCGCCGCGGCACCGGACGGGCCGTCGTGCTCGCGGGTGCTGGACGTCCCGGTGCTGTTCGGCGGCGAAGCCGGGCCGGACCTGGCGTGGGTCGCCGAGATCGTCGGCGAACCGGTGCACCGGGTCGTGGAGATGGTGTGCGAGCGCGAGTACCTGATCCGCTGCCTCGGAGGTCCCGCCGCCTCGGCGATGACCGACGGGCCCGACTTCCGCGTACCCGTCCCCCGGCTGGCGACCCCACGGCTGCGGGTGCCGCCCCGCGCGGGTTCGGTCGCCGCCCCCCAGGCCGTGCTCGGACCGGTGGCCGCGCCCAGCGGGTGGCGTCAGATCGGGCGGACCCCGCTGACCGTGCTGCGCACCGACCACGAGCAGGTGGTGCCGTACCGGGCCGGGGATCGGATCCGCTACACCGCGATCGACGAGCCGACCTACGCGGCTCTGGTCGGCACCCCGATGCGCTACCGGGAGGACCACGTTGGCTGAGCAACTGGCGTTGCACGTCGAATCGGCCGTCTCCTGCGCAGTGACCGACCTCGGGCGGACAGCAGGTCCCGCGCGCGGGCTCGCCGTCAACGGCGCGCTAGACCAGTTCGCGGCCCGCGCGGCGAACGCGCTGGTCGGCAACCAGCCAGCAGACCCGCTCATCGAGGCCACCGGGTTCGGGCTGGCGTTCCGCCCCAGCCACGACGTCCTGATCGCCGTGACCGGCGCCCCCGCCGTCCCGTCCGTCGACGGTGCGCTGCGGTCGCCATGGCAACCGCTGTCGGTGCGGGCCGGGCAGCTGGTGCAAGTGGCCGTCTCGGAAGCCGGGCTCCGCGCCTACATCGCCGTGCACGGCTCGTTCGAGGTGCCTCGGCTGCTGGGCAGCTGCGCTCCTGACTCGATGATCGGGTTCGGAACCGGTGTGCACCCCGGCTCCCGTCTCGCGCTGCTGCGCTCGCACCCGCCGCTGGTCAACCCGCTGTTCGAGGCGACGGTGTTCGACTTCGGTCTGCCCATCCCGGTGGCGGCCCCGGTCGGCGGGAGCATCGTCCTCGACGTGATCGAGGGCCCCGATGCCGGGGAATTCGGGCCGGAGCTGGAGCGGCTGTTCGCCGCGCCGTACGCGGTCACGCCGCGCATTGACCACGTCGGCATGCGGCTGCGCGGGGACGTGCCGCGGCGCTCGATCAGCGGCGAGGTGCTCTCACGCGGAGTGCCCGTCGGCGCGGTCGAAGCGCCCACCGGGGACGAACTGCTCGTGCTGCTGCGCGGACGCGGGGTCACCGCCGGGTATCCCGTCCTCGCCGTGCTCACCTCGCTCGCACAGAACACCGCGGCGCAGCTACGGCCAGGCCAGCAGGTCCGGTTCCGCCGGACCACCGTCACCGCGGCCACCGCCGCTCTGCTGGCGCGGCGTCGGCTGCTCGACCGGGTGGCGGTGCGGGCCAGGACCGCGTTCGCCGCCCACTTCACGAAAGGGAGCTGACATGGCCATCATCGAGGACCGGCCCGCACTGGCCGGGAGGATGTCCCGGATCAAGGAGTCGCCGAGCTCCCGGGTCGCCGATCGCGTCCGAGAATTTCAGGCCGCCGGCCGGGAGGTGCTGCCGCTGACGATCGGCGAACCCGACTTCGACACCCCCGAGCACGTCAAGGAGGCGGCGATCGCCGCGATCCGGGCGGGCGAAACGAAGTACACCTCGGCGAACGGGACCCCGGCCCTGCGGGCTGCGATCCGGGAAAGGCTGCTGCGCAAGACCGGGCTGGCCTGCGGTCCCGACGAGATCTGTGTGGGCGGCGGCGCGAAGCAGCTGATCTTCCTGGCGTTCCTCGCCACCCTCGACGAGGGCGACGAGGTGATCGTCCCGACTCCGCACTGGGTCTCCTACCCCGACATGGTCACCGTCAACGGCGGGCATCCGGTGCTGGTCGAGACCGGCGCCGAGACCGGGTACAAGCTCACCGCCGGCGCGCTGCGAGCGGCGATCACGGACCGCACGAAGTGGCTGGTGCTCAACACTCCCTGCAATCCCACCGGCGCCGTCTACGACGAGGCCGAACTGGAATCGCTCGTTGAGGTGCTGCGCACGCACCCGCACGTGTCGGTGCTGTGCGACGAGATCTACGACGAGATCAACTTCGGTGCTCGTCCCGTGCCGAGTGCGATCACCGTCGCACCCGAGCTGCGGGAGCGGATCTTCCTCGTCAACGGCGTGTCGAAGGCGTACGCGATGACGGGCTGGCGGATCGGCTACGGCGCCGGCTCCGCGACCTTGTGCGCGGCGATCTCGACATTGCAGTCGCAGAGCTCGTCCTGCCCATCCTCGGTGAGCCAGGCCGCGGCGGCCGCAGCGCTGCACGGCGGGAGCGAGTTCATCGAGGAGACGGTCGCCGTCTACCGCGAGCGCCGGGACCTGCTGGTGTCCGGGCTCTCCGCGATCGACGGCCTACGCCCGATCGTCCCCGCCGGTGGCTTCTACGTGTGGACCGACGTCTCTGCGCTGCTCGGCTCGACCACTCCGGACGGCAGGCGGATCGACACCGATTCCGAGCTCGCCGAGCACTTCCTGGAAACGGCGGGGGTAGTGGTGATCCCAGGAGATTCCTACGGCGCCCCCGGCCATTTTCGGGCGAGTTTCGCGCTGAATTCGGAAGTGCTCCGGAAGGCGGTGTCCGGGCTAGCGCACGCTGTTTCCCGGATCAGCCGCGCATGACCGGCGAGGAAAGCGCGGTCTGATTTCGCGAGGAGGCCACGCCTCAGCGCGATCCGGGCTCGGATCACCAGTTCCGCACAGGACATCGCTTTTCGCGATGCAACCAGACGAAATCGGACTGGATTCTGTGACGTGACCGTCAACGCCAGTAACGTCACCGCATCATCCGGGGGGCACAGTTCTTTCTCAATAGCCCTCCAGTGACAACGGAGTCACCCTGAGAAAGGTGGTCCTCGTGAACACCGAAGTGTCCGATGTGGTTCCCGTGGAACCTGTGAACGCTAACAGAACATCGATCTTCGGCGGCCTAGTAGGGGTCTTCATCGAGTTGTACGACAACGCGGTTTACGGCTTCGTCGCGGGCACTCTCGCTGTCGTCTTCTTCCCCACCGGGGCGGCGAGCACCGGTGTCATGCTGACCTTCACCACGTTCGCCATCCCGTTCTTCTTCCGGCCGCTGGGCGCCGCGGTCGCCGGTTCCTGGGGAGACCGGTACGGGCGCAAGCGGGTGTTACTGATCTTGGTCACGATGATGAGCCTGTCCACCGGCCTGGTCGGGCTGCTGCCCGGCTACGCCACGGCCGGGATGTTCGCCCCGCTCGCGCTGGTGGCGCTACGGCTCGTGCAGGGTTTCGCGATGGGCGGGGAACCGGGCAACGGAAACTCGTTCCTCGCCGAGCACGCGGGTCCGGGGCGCCGCGGCCGAGTGGTCAGCTACGCCAACGCGGCCACGTTCGTCGCGATGCTGCTCGGCACCCTGTTCGCCGCGTTCCTCACTGCGGTACTCAGCACCGATGCGATGGTCGCCTGGGGATGGCGGCTTCCGTTCCTGCTCGCGTTCCCGCTGGGAGTGGCGGGCCTGCTGATCCGCCACCGCGCCGAGGAATCACCGGAGTTCGCCGAAGCCGAGTCGAAGGGCGAGGTCACGCGCAGCCCGTTGCGGGAAGCGTTCAGCTCCCGCGACACCCTGAGCGCGATGCTGATGTGCATCGTGCTGCCGCTGTTCAACAGCTCGGGCTACTTCGTCCTGTTCATCTACATGCCCTCCTTCATGAAGAACGAAATGCACTTCACCGCTGTTGAAGGCCTGCTGATCACCGGAATCATGCTGGCCATCGGCACGTTCGCGGTGCTCTGGGCGGGCCGGCTCTCCGACCGCTTCGGGCGGAAGAAGATGCTGTCCACCTCGGCATTCGCGATGGTCCTCATCGGCTTCCCCTGCTACTGGCTGCTCACGCAGGGCTCCTTCACACTGGCCACCATAGGCGCAGTAGTGATGGCGCTGTGCTTCGCGGGAACGAACGGCGTCATGCAGGTGACGCTGGTCGAACTGTTCCCGACCCGCGTCCGCACCGTGGCCTACGGCATCGGCTACAACCTCGGCACCGCGATCTTCGGTGGAGCGGCACCGCTCTTGGTTTCGGCGCTCATCGTTGCCACCGGCAGCAGCTGGGTCCCGGCCTTCTACCTCGTGCTCACCTCGGTGGCAGCCGGATTCGCCGCTCTCCGCATCCGCGAGACTGCTTTCGAACCGCTCAAGCGCTGAACCGGAAAGGGCACCGCTCCATGGTGGAAACCGCTGCTCCGACAATAGATTCCGACCTGACGCAGGTCGAACGCGCTGCTGCTGCGGCCGAACTGGCTGCCGTCGGCTACACAGCAGTCACGGACCACTTGCACGTCGGCCAGGACGTCCGGGAGATCGCTGCGAACGTGGACCGCTCCACGCGGCGCGCGGGCGGTCTGCTCGGCTGGTTCCCCGAGCTCGCTCCGGGAACGGCAGGCTGCGATTTGGTGACGATCCACGGGCACGATCCCGCGACGGCGAGGCTCACCGCGAGCGAACCGGTCCGCTACGCGTTGCACCCGCTACTCGACGGGGTGCGCGGATACGCCGCGGCCACGGCCGTGCTCAGCGAGCCTGGCGCGGAACTGCGTGCGGCAGGCGAGAAGTGTTCGGCCGCGACTAAGGCGCTGCTGGGGGCGCTCCAGCCCGGCGCTCTCCTGCGCGACGCCTACCGCGCCTTCGACGACGCAGCCCGCGACCGACACGCCGGGTGCGGGATCGTGGCGTTGGGCGAACCCACCGCCGTCACCCTGCCCCGCGACGACGCCCGAGTCGCGGAACCGGGCACCGTCGTCGGCATCCGCACCCGCGTCGGCGCAATCGAATTCGCCGAGACGGTCTTGATGACCGCAGCCGGCGCGGAGCCGTTGGCCAAGACGCCTCTGCGGCTCGTCGAGCTCTACTGACCAGCATCACCGGTTGAGGAGGAACGCCTTGCACACACCGACCGGGTCCAGGACGGATCTCGTGCCGACCGCTGACCTGCGCGGGAGGGCCATGCCGCTGATCGGCTTCGGCACCCACCCGATGCGCGGCCAGCAGGCGACCGACGCCGTGCTCACCGCGCTCTCCACGGGTTACCGGCTCATCGACACGGCCACTCGCTATCGCAACGAGGACGCGGTGGGCGCCGCGCTGGCTCAGACGGACGTGCCACGCTCGGAGCTGTTCGTGACCACCAAGATGCCACCGGACCGGGTCGGTCTGGAACGCCGCACGCTGGACGAGAGCCTCACCGCGCTGGGCACCGACTACGTGGACTTGTGGCTCATGCACTGGCCGCCCGGAGGCCACCCGGGCGTGACCAGCTGGCGGGAGTTCATCCGGGCGCGCGAGGAGGGGTTGGTCCGCGCCATCGGGGTCAGCAACTACTCGCTCGACCTGATCGACGCCCTGCACGACGCGACGGGCGAGTACCCGGCCGTCAACCAGCGGCAGTGGGGCCCCGGCGACCACGACGCGAGCTTCGCCTCCGCCCTGCGGCGACGCCACATCGTGTTGAGCGCGCACAGTCCCTTGCGCAGCACCGATCTCGGGCACCCTGCGCTCGCCGAGATCGCGGCAGGCCACGGGAGCGGCGTGCACGAAGTCGTTGTTGCGTGGAACCTGCACCACGGAGTCGCGGTCACGGTCAAGTCAGCGCACCACGACCGGATGCTGCGCAACCTCACTTCCGCCGCGATCGCGCTCTCGGAGAAGGAAGTCGAACGGATCGACGCAATCGCCAACGGCACATCACGGTGAAGCGAAGTGCACGTGGGTCCTGCCGTTCGCAGCGATATTCCATCGCCGGGGGCTGTTCGGGGTTCGATCGACCTGATGTATGAGGCACCTGCCTCGTCGATCCCGGCTGTCACGGGCGTCCGCGAGAGCCGGGATCGCAGCGTCCTCGACGCACTCCTGATCGCTCCCGTTGCTGCGGATGCCCTTGCACCGAATCGCCCGTGAAGTCCGGGGCATCCATGTTCCGCTCCCCATCGTGGTGCTCTCGGCTGAGCCGACGCCACCTCAGCGACTCCGGACACGCAGCCACGAAACCCGCTGACGACACCGCAGAGAGCGTTCACCGCCAACGCGCGACGGCGAACGCTCCGTCGCGGTGCGGAAGGCGCACCGCGCTGCCCAGGTACGTGATGCCGGGCGCGACGTCGGGCCGGTGCGCGGGAAAGCGGCTCCCACCCCAGGGCCCAGCACCCCCGGGATGCGCCGCGGCAGGAGTCCCGGCGGCGGGTCCGGATCAGTACGCGGCGCCGCGCACGACGGTGCCGACGATTTCGTGCCCGAGCACCATGGGTGCTCGCAACAGAGGTCCCGAACCGCCGCCAGCGGTGCGGGCTAGAACCACAGACGCCCCCGTGGGCGACGTTGACGAGGCCTCGTCTGCGGCCTCCGGCTCGGGGACCGGGGCGTCGCGCAGATCTCGGGCAGGGGATCCGCGTCGACGGTCACGGTGGTGCGCGTTCGGTGCGGACGGCCGGAGGTGGGGCCGCTGTGCGGATCGTCAGACGACTGCGGTCGTGCCGCCGACGTACAGGACTTCGCCGTCGATGAAGCTCGATGCCGCCGAACGGGAGAACGCCAGTGCCCCCACGAGCTCCGATGCGGCAGCCCACGGACCCGCGGGCGAGCGTGGTCCGCCCACGCGCTGAACTCAGCGTCCTCGTAAGCGCCTGGGGCAGCTCGGTCGCGATTCGCCGAGCGCAACGAGGTTCACCCGGATGCCCGGGGCCGACTCCGCGCGCATTCCGCAGGTGAGCACGACGATGCAGCCCATCGTCGCGGAGCGGGGCGCGAGGTCCTTCGGCCGAGCTACGACTGCACCGAATGGATGTGCGATCTTGCCTGCTCCCCGCTCCGACATGCTCCGTGCGGCCCGGCGGCTCAGCAGGAACACGCTGGTCCGGTTCGTCGCCACGAGCTCAAGCCGACCGTCGAACGAGGATCGGTATGGCGCGCAACTGCATCCCGGTGTTGGCGACCAGCACGTCGATCGGCGAGCCGGCTGCCTCGGACGCGGTGATCGTCACGTCGACCTGCTCGGTGTCGGTGACGTCGAACGCAGTGCTCTCGATCGGCGCGCCGGTCTCCTCCTGCAGGGCCACCGCGGCCGATCCGACCTGCTCGGCCTTCCGGGCGTGGACGATCGTGGCGGCGCCGCGCCAGACCGCCGACGAGCACGAGGCCGATGCCGCGGCTGGCGCCGACATCCAGCACGCGCCGCCCCGCCGGAGCGAACAGGGCGGTCATCGCGGGGAGTGTTTCCTCAGTAGAACTCCACCGTGTCGACGACGTTGCGGAGTTCGCGACCGTCGAGAAAACGGGTCGCGTTGTCGATGAAGAGGTCTGCGATCCGCCCTTCCTCGGCAGTCGATAAGGCCGCCGTGTGTGGGCTCACCAGGACGTCATCGCGATTCCACAACGGACTACCCGGCGGTAGCGGCTCGACCGCGAACACGTCGAGTGCGGCGAACCCGACCCTTCCCGCTTCGAGCGCGCGCACCAGCGCGACCTCGTCGATGACGGTGCCCCGACCGACGTTGACTACCGTCAGCCCGTCGCACGCCGCGGCGAAGACGTCGCCGTCCACCAGTCCTCCGGTGGCGTCCGTGCCCGGCAGAGTGTTCACCAGGGCGTCGACCCGAGGCAGCACCGCGGCGATGTCGTCCGGGTGGACGACTTCGTGCAGGCCGTCGGGCCGCTCACCACGACGGCTCGTCCCGATGACATGCGCGCCGATCGCCGCGAGCTTCGCCGCGACCCCGCGGCCGATGCCGCCGACCCCGAGGACGAGGACGGTCTGCCCGGACACCTGCGCCATGCCCCAGCGGCCCGGCCATTCGCGCGCGCGTTGGTCGCGTTGCAGCCGGGGCAGCCGCTTGGCGCCCGCGAACACCCCGAACACGGCGAACTCAGCGAGCGGGTCGCCGTGCACTCCGGCCGATGTCGTGAAGCGAACGCGGGCCAGCTCGTCGGCGGTGAGCCCGGCCGCCTGGACCTGGGAACCGCCGCCCGCGGCCATGAGCTGCACCCAGCGCAGGCGCGGGTTGGCGCGCACCGTCCTGGCCAGAGCGGCAGGATCCACATCGGGAATGCCGTAGAGGACGTCCGCGGAGTCGAGCAGTTCCTCGAAACGCGCTTGCTGCACCGGGGTGCGCTGGAACGACGGGTCACCGGGGAAGTCGGCAGGCCAGCGCTCCGGTGGCAGCAGGCTCTGGTCGCGGATCAGCTCGATGCGGGGCTCGGCGCGTTCGATGCGCTCGCAGAGCTCTTCGGGCAAGGGTGTCGCGATGACCACGCGGAGCCTGCCGGTGCGCTGTTCCGCTCGCTGAGTGCTCATCGGAGCGCCTCGCCCGCACTCGAGGTCGCCGCCGCACCTTCACGGAGCACGTCCTGGTCGGACTCCAGCGTCCTGCCGCCAGCGGTGCCACCGCCGAGGAGGCTCGCGCAATCGGCGTAGAGGTCGGGAGCGCCATCGGGTACGAGCGGTGCTAGGCCTTCGACGGAGCCGAACAGCTCAGCGGCCGGATCGCGATGGCCTCGGTAGGGGATCGTCAGGTCCACGATGGACTCACCTCCCGCCTCCAGCGCGCGAGCGCGGGCGGCGGTCGCGCTCGGTGACTCCCGGATCCGCCGGTCACGCGCGGTCTGGACGAACTCGGCGTTCATCGGCGCTCCCCCGGCCCCCCGGTTGGGGTCCTCGTCGTCCAGGTCGGTCGTGATCTCTTCAGCTCGCAGCACGTCGTGCAAATCGCAGACGTCGATCGTGGAGCCCGCGGCGTCGCACGGTCCGATGCGGCGAGCTTCCTCGTGGTCGCGGGCCCGACGAACGACGAGTCCCGGGCGATCGGCTTTATGTCCGAGCCGATCGCGTCGCGGCGGCCTTGCGCCTCGTGGATCGTGGCCGCGGTGAACCGGCCGAGCCGCTCGACGCCGCCGGTGCCTGCGCCCTCGATCTCCGTCCTCCCGTGCGGCAGGACGACTCGGGTCGCTGGAGGCGTGATCGTCATGCGTCTCTCCTGTCGAAGGTCAGGCCGCCCGGGACCTGGAACGTCGGGGTGATCTCGATGAGTCCGAGGTTGACGTGGCGCGGCGCCTCGACCGCGAAGTCGACGGCGGCCACGACGTCGGCCGTGGTCAGGGACTCGTAGCCCTCGTAGTAGGTTTCCCAGGCCTGCTGCATCGCTTCGGGCGAGCCGCCGAGGTTGCGCCCGAAGATCTCGGTCTCGACCCGGCCCGGGCAGATCTCGGTGACGCGGATGCGCTTGCCGACGGTGTCGTTGCGCAGCTGGCGCGAGAGCTGCGCCAGCGCTGCCTTGGTGGCGTGGTATGCCGTGTGGCCGAAGAAGTTGTAGCGGCCCGCGATGCTCGAGATATTCACGACGTGCCCGAGATCTCGCTCCACCATGCCAGGTAGCAGCAGCCGGGCGAGGTGCAGCACGGCGCGGAGGTTCACGTCCACCATCGCGTCGACCGTGCCACGGGACGCGTCGAGGACGTTCCCCGTCGCACTGACCCCGGCGTTGTTGACGAGCACGTCGATCTCCAGTCCGCCGAGCCGCTCCTCGATGGAATCGGTGTCGGCGAGGTCCACCGCGTGCGGGATCGCTCCCGTCTTCTCGGCGAGCTCCGCGAGCCGCGTGCCGTCGCGGGCGACCGCGTGGACCTCGAGTCCTCGCAAGCGGAACCGCTCGACGAGCACGGCTCCCATCCCGGTCGAAGCGCCGGTGACCAGCGCGGTGCGGTAATCGTCGAAGGGCAAGGTTTTGATCCTTCCTGTCTCACTGCGCGTCCTCGAACTCGCATGCCGTGCCTCTCGTCCTCCTCTTGCCGGTGGCAGAGCCGCTGAGATTCCGCGCCACCCGGCCACATTCCGAGACGAGTTCGGAGGCGCGCGATCAGGTGTCCTGGAGCGGCTCGTGCGCTCGGTCGGTGACCGTCAGCACGGCGACGAGGGTGCCGACGGCCGTGACCACCGCGTAGAACGCGGGCATGTAGAAGTTCCCGGTGAGCCCGATCAGCCAGGTCATCAGCAACGGCGCCGTACCGCCGAACAGGGCGGAGGAGATGTTGTAGCCGAGGCCGTAAGCGCTGTAGCGGATGCGGGGTCGGGAACATCTCGACTATGAGGATGTGCAGCACAGCGGTGTGCCCGGAGAACACGACGGCCATGACGCAGGCCCCGACGATCGCCCACACCACACTCCCGGTCTGGATCAGCGCGTAGCAGGGCACCGCAGCAATCGCCATGCCTATCGCGGAGGCGGCCATGACGTGCTTGCGCCCGACCCGGTCGGACACCGCACCCATGATCGGGATCACCACGGTGATCGCCACGAGGCTGATCGCGGTGACCAGCAGCGCGGTCCCGATGGAGAACCCGCTCGCATCGCTCTTGAGGAAGGTCGGCATGTAGGTGAACAGCACGTAGTAACCGGAGCCGTTCATCAGCGGCAGGAACACCGCCAGCAGGAACGCCCGCCGGTACCGCGGGAACGTGAACGTCTCCTTGAGCGGGTTGCGCGACAACTCCCGCGCGCTCTGCAGCCGCTTGAAGTTCGGCGTGTCCTCCAACGACTTGCGGATGTAGAACCCGATCAAGCCCAGGGGCACGGCGACGAGGAACGGGATCCGCCAGGCGAACGCGCCCCAGCCCCCGCCGTTGATCGCCTCAGCCGTTAGCCACGGCGACATCGAGTAGGCCACCACGGTGCCCACGAGCAAGGCGCTGAACGAGGCCACCTGCGAGAAGCTGGTGTTGAATCCTCGCCTGCCCTCCGGCGAGTGCTCGGCGAGGAACGTAAGCGCACCCGCGGACTCCCCGCCGACGGAGAAGCCCTGCAGCATGCGGAAGAAGATCAGCAGGATCGGTGCGGCCACCCCCATCGCGGCGTACCCGGGCAGGAGGCCGACCCCGGTCGTCGCGGCGGAGATGAGCAGGATGACGGCGACGAGCATCCGCTGCCTTCCGAGCCGGTCGCCGAGAACACCGAACACGATCGACCCGAGCGGGCGGACGAAGAACGAGATCGCGTAGCCGACGAACACGAACACCAGCGCCGAGTTCGAGTCGTCCTGCGGGAAGTACACAAGGGCGAGCGCGGTCGCCATGAATCCGAAGATGCCGTTGTCGTACAGCTCGACGAAGCCACCGATGCAGCCGGCGATCAGGACGCGGCGCTTGCTGGGCTGTTCTGCCACGGGCTCTTCAGCAGTGGGCGGAGCTGTTTCGGCCATCGGGAGCCTTTCGAGACGAGATCGCGAGGGCGCGTTCACGGGACTCAGGCCGATCAGCGGATCTGATCGGCGCGAAGGCAGGGAGTGGACGGTGCTGACGCGGCGCCGGGGTGGTCGAGTCGGTCCACTGGGTCTCGGCTCCGCCACCGGCTTGTTGCGGAACCGTACGGGCCAGCTCCCACCCGGCCAACGACTTTGCCAAGTACGTGCCGCAACGGTTGGTCTTTCCTCTGAAATCTCAGTTCAGAGCAGCTCCAGTGGCAAGGTTCTTGCCAAACGAGCGGCACGGTCCACTTCGTCGTGTGCCAGGATCACGGCATGGCCCTGCCCGCGCGGCGCATCCGGCGCCGGATCACCCTGACCGAGATCGCCGAGGCGTGCGGCGTCGTTCCATCGACCGTCTCCCGAGCGCTGTCGAACCCGAACCGCGTGAGCCCGCAGATGTACGAACGCGTCGTCCGCAAGGCCAAGGAACTCGGCTACGACTCCGCCACGCTGCCCGACACGCGGTCGCGCATCTCCCGCGGCACCACAGCCCTCCTGCTCCCGAACCTGACGAACCCGTTCAACCTCGACCTCATCCGCGGCAGCCAGCGGCAGGCGCAGGCGGCCGGGTTCATGCAACTGCTCGTCACGTCCGAGGAGTCCGAGCAAGTGGAGGCGGACTGGCTCGCCGAACTGGCCCAGACCGTCGACGGAGTGATCGTCGTGGGTCCCAGATCCGATGACGCGCTGCTCGCCCAAGTCGCTGAACGTGTGCCGCTAGTGGTGCTCAACCGCGAGGTGCCGCGCATCTCGGGCGTGCTCATCGACACCCCGGCAGGCATGGCGCAGGGTTTGGACTACCTGGTGTCGCTCGGGCACCGGCGGATCGCCTACGTGCGCGGTCCCTCGGCGTCGTGGAGCGATCGCACCCGGCTCGATGCCCTGCACACCGCCGCCGACCGGCACGAGGCCGAGCTCGTAGCGGTCGGGGCCTTCCACCCGACGCTGGCTGCGGGTGCCGCGGCCGCCGACGCCGTGGCGCTCACCGGTGTCACCGCCGCGATCTTCTTCAACGACACACTCGCGATCGGCGCGCTCGGCCGATTCCGGCACTGCGGCACGCGCGTACCTGAGGACCTCAGCATCATCGGCTGCGACGACGTGTTCGGGGCATCGTTCACCCACCCACCGCTGACGACCGTGCAGGCGTCAGGGGAACAAGCAGGACGAGCGGTCACCGACATCCTGCTGGGCGGATTCCTGGCGAAGGACCGCGCGCACCGGGTCGACCGGATACCGACGCACCTCCTCGTTCGGGAATCGACGGGCCCACCGCCACCAGAACACGAATGAGCCCTAATAGGGCTCCGGCCGGTCTGGGACTTGGTCTGCGTTCTCAAAGCGGGACTTGGACCAGCGTAGCGTGACGGCCGTGTTGTCCTGCCTCAGACGGGGCTGTCGAAAGAGGTGCTGGGGAGGGACCCCCACGTCCTCGCCCAGCACCTCCGGCCGGGCGGCGCGCGGTAGACGCGGCGGCACGGCCTACCGATCGTCAGCTGATCGGCTTGACGCCCGGCTCGCCGGTCGGGTCGCCGGTGCCCGGCAGTGTGGGCAGCCCCGGAACCGCGTCGTCGGACTTGCCCGACGGAGGCGCGCTGGGCAGATCGGTCGGGTCACCGGTCTCCGGCCCCGTGGGCAGTCCCGGCACCGTGTCGCCAGGGGTCTCTATTGACGGGTTCGGGGCCGGTGTCGCGGAGGCCGCGAAGGCCGTGCCCGCGCCGCCGAGTCCGAGCACCAGGGCACCGGCCGCGAGGGCGG
>NZ_JAIUJZ010000191.1:0-1337 GCF_020176775.1 Saccharopolyspora sp. 6M | reverse complement strand
GCCCGGCCCCCCGCGCACGCCCGCCCGCACGCACAACCCGCACGCCACCGCGTGCGCGACGACGTGCAGCAGCCGGAAACCCGACCAGTAGCTGTCCAGCACCGCGACCGGCACCGGCGGACCCGCGAAACCGACCGCGGACAGATCGGAGCGGACCAGCAGCGAGACCACCACGGCCCCACCGGCCCACAGCAGCGGCGTCCGGGCGCCACGCACCCGCAGGAAAGCCGAGAAACCGTGGAGCACCAGGCAGGAACTCGTCACCGCGATCGAATTGCGCAGCACGTGCACCGCCTGCGGGCTCAACGCGGATTCGCGCAACCACGTGCAGGAAGCGTCGGTGTGCAGCGTCATCGTCGTCGCGAGCCCGGCTCCGATGAGCCAGAACGCCCGGGTCCGGCGCTGCCGCAACGCCTGCGGTGCGCGGAGCAGAACCGCGAGCCAGAGCGCCCCGATGCCGACGAACTCCACCACCGAGCTCACCGCGGCGGCGGCCACGGGGCCACCGCGAACCCGAGCGCCTCCTCGATTCCGCCCACCCGCACCGGAGTCGGCAGGATGCGGCTGCCCAGCAGGACCGCGATGTCCTCGGCCTCCCGCTCGGCCGCGGCACCGTGCCCGCCGTGCGAGCGGGCCAGCAACCGGGACACCGTTCCCGGGTCGAGATCCGGGACCATCCGCCGGAATTGCGCCGCCCGCCGCTCCGAGTGATCGGCGGGTTCCGCTCCACCGTGCGCGAGGATGTGTCCGATCTCGTGCAGGATGATGTGCTTTCGGTGCAGTTCGCTGGTACGCGGTTCGACGAAAACGTAGTCGGTGTCCGCGGCTTCCACCCAGAGCCCGTGCGGACGGGCGGAATTCGCCGCCCCCGGAAAGGGGAGCACGCGCAACGGACGTTTCCGGCGCGCGGAGATGCACTCGATCAACTCATCCATCGAACAGGCGGCAGGCAGCGCCAATTCCTTGACCAGCCTGCGAAAACGCGCGCGCGAACGCCACCCCTCCAGCACCGGAAGCCCTCCCCGGTCACATGTCCACCCCAGTACGCTGAGCACTCTGTCCGACACTTTCCGCAGCAGTCAATGCATCCTGCGTCACAGCGCACGAAAATCGCACCCCCTTAACAGGAGGTTCACTTTCTCGCGAACGATTTCCAGATAGTGGGCGAAATGGCGTGCACCGCGCGGAAATGGAGCAGGCGGTAGCAACTCCCGGTGGAACGCGGGGGGGGGGGGGGCCCCCCCCCCCCCGCGGGGGGGGCGCCGGCCCACAGACCGCGGCCCCCCCGCCCCCCCGCCCCCCGCGGGGCGGGGGGGGCCCCCCCCCCGCGCGGGGGG
>NZ_JAIUJZ010000190.1:0-21807 GCF_020176775.1 Saccharopolyspora sp. 6M | reverse complement strand
TTCTTGCCGGCGGTGGGCGGTTGGGGGGGGGTCCCCCCCCCCCCCCCCCCCCCGGCCCCCGGGCCCCCCCCCCCCGCGATCAAGACGAGCGGATCAGCCGAACGACGGCGGCGCGTCCTCGGGCGCGCTGCCCCACCCGGTGTTCGGCTCGGTGCCCAGGGCGTAGTCGAGCGTGCCGCCCTCGGCGACGAACCGCTCGGACAGCCACGGCTTCCCGGTCCGCTCCCCGTTCACCGACAGGTCCTGCACGTACTTCGCGTCCTGCGAAGCGTCGGGGGCGTTGACGGTGATGGTGGTGCCGTTGCCCCGGTCGATGCTGATCGACGGGAACAGCGGGCTGGCCAGCACGAGGTCCGCGCGGCCCGGCGCCTCCGGGTACATGCCCAGCGCCGCCCACACCGACCAGGACGACATCTGGCCGAGGTCGTCGTTGCCGACGAGGCCGTCCGGTTCGGCGCTGAACAGCTCGGTCAGCGAGCGGCGCACCACGTCCTGCGTCTTGTGCGGCTGCCCGGCGTAGGCGTAGGCCCACGGGGTGTTCGCCGACGGTTCGTTGCCGAGGTAGGCGTGCGGTTCGTCCGGTCCGGCGTTGAGCTCGGCGAAGAACTCGTCGAGCCGCGCCCCCGCCTGCTCGTTCCCGCCCATCCGGTCGAACAGCCCCTGGTGGTCGAACGGCACCATCCAGGCGTACTGGGCGGCGTTGCCCTCCACGTAGCCGTCCTGCTGGGCGAGGTCGAACTCGGGCCAGGAGCCGTCGGCCTTGCGCGGCTGGATCCAGCCGCTGTCCGGGTTGACCAGGTTCTGCCAGTTCCGCGCGCGCTGCTGGAATTCGTCGCGCGCGCCGGTGTCGCCGATCCGGTCGGCGAACTGGGAGATGGCGAAGTCGGAGCCGGTGTACTCCAGCGTCGTCGACACCGAGCCCCACGATTCCTCGTCCTCGGCGGGGATGTAACCGAGTTCGCCGTACTGCTCGTGCACCGGCCGCTCGTCCTCGTTGGTCGCCCCGGCGCGCATCCGCTCCAGCGCCCGGCCGGTGTCGAAGTCGGTGGCGCCGAACGCGTGCGCGCTGGAGATCATGATCGGCAGCGGGTCGCCGGTCATCACGCCGGTGCCGCCGTTGGCGACGGTCCAGCGGTCGAAGTAGCCGCCCTGCGCGGACTGGTTCACCGCGGACTGCGCGATGTCCGAGGCGATGTCGGGCGCGATCAGCGCGACCAGCTGGGTCTGCGAGCGGTACACGTCCCAGCCGGAGTAGTTGGCGTACTGGGCGTGGCCCGGCTCGGCCCGGTGCACCTCGCCGTCGAAGCCGGTGTAGTTCCCGTCGACGTCGCTGAACACGTTGGGGTGCAGCAGCGAGTGGTAGAGCCCGGTGTAGAGCCGCCGCCGGTCCTGCTCGCTGCCGCCGCCGACGTCGATCCGCCCGAGCAGCTCGTTCCACGCCGCGCGGGTGCCGTCGCGGACCTGGTCGAAGCCGCGGTCGCCGAGCTCCTCGGCGGCGTTGGCCTTCGCGCCGTCCAGGCTGACGAACGACAGCCCGACGCGGGCGGTCACGGTGCGCTCGGCGCCCGGGTCGAAGGAGACGAAGGCCTGCGCGCCGTCGTCCTGCGCCTGCTGCTCGTTCGCGGCCCCGGTACCCGAACCGGAGATCTCCTTCGCCGAGGTGTCGACCCGGCCGTCGCGCACGACGCCGCTGCTGGTGAAGTCGTGGTCGAACTCGGCGTGGAAGTAGACGCGGTATTCGTTGGAGCCGCCGCAGAAACCGCCGCCGTCGCTGTAGCCGCTGATGGTGTTGCCGTCGATGGTCAGCGAGCCCTCGGCGTCGTTGAACGCCTTCGCCGCGTCGATCGACAGCGAGGCGGTCTCGCCCTCGGGATAGGTGAACCGCGCGACGCCGGCCCGCTGGGTCGCGGTCAGCTCGGTGCGCAGCCCGTTGTCGAAGGTGACGTCGTAGGCGCCGGGCGAGGCCGATTCGTTCTCGTGCGAGAACGGGTGGTCCTGCACCGGGGCGTCACCGAGCACCGGCAGGAACGGGATGTTGCCGAAGTCCCCGCACCCCGCGCCGGAGATGTGGGTGAGGCTGAACCCGCGGATCCGGTCGTCCTCGTACTGGTAGCCGCCGTGCTGGTACTCGGCGGTGTCCGGGCTCCACTGCATCATCCCGAACGGCGCGACCGCACCGGGGAAGGTGTTGCCCGCTCCCCCGCCGTGCCCGAAGTCGGGACCACCGGGCTTGGTGCCGGTGAACGGGTTGACGTACTGCGCCGGGTCTTCGACGCCGGGTGCGGCCGGGCCCGCGACGGCCGGGACCGCGGAGCCCGGCAGGGCCAGCGCGGTGACCAGCCCGACGGCGCCGGCCAGCAGCGATCGGCTCCGGCCGGACGTGCGTCTGCGCCTGGAGGTGCGCATCGTGCTCCTCTCCTCGGAGGTGGTGGTGCGGCGTGGTACGGAAACGAGCGGGAACGTCCGGCACCCCGATGCCGAAGGGGGACGCGGAATCGGAATTCCGCGCGGGAAGAAGGAGTTCCACGGACTTCTTCCGGCGCGCGAGCGGGAAATCGCGGACCGCATTCCGGCCGCGGATTCCCGATGGTCATCGAGGCGGGTTCGGCGGCGAGTGCGGCGGCAGGCGACCCGGCCGCGACGGCGACCCGGCCACCGGGAACGCCATGCGGAATCCGCGCAGGAGGCGGGAAGAACGGCCCGGATCGCGCACAGATCCCCCATGACAACGTTGTCCATCGCGGTGAGATCAACCGTACAGACCGGACTCGGCGGCGGCAATCATCCGCGTCCCGCGCGCCGCCCGGAGCAGCGGATTCCGGACGCGTTTCCATCCGTTCAGGGCAATGCGGGCGACCGCGCTCCCGTTTTTCCCAGAATGGAAGGGGATTTCCCGGGAATGGCGGTCAGCCGGGAAGGAGCTCGGCGACGAGCCGCTTGCCCAGTTCGATCGGTTCGGTGCCGCGGCTGAACTTGGACCCCGCGACCGCGCCGTCGTAGATCAGCCGGATCCGCTCGGCGGTCGCCTCGGGATCGGCGGCCCCGGACCGCCCGGCGAGGTCCACGAGCAGCTCGTGCAGCCAGGCGCGGTGCCGGTCGATGGCGGCGCGCGCCGGGTGCTGCGGATCGGGGAACTCGGTGGCGGCGTTGAGGTAGAGGCAACCGCGGAACCGGCGGTCCAGCGCGGCGCCGTGCGCGAGGTCGAACAGCGCCAGGACCTTCTCGCGCGGCGAGTCCAGTTCGGCGGCGGCCTTCTCCCACTTGCCGCGGTCGGCCTCGTCCTGGTCGTCGAGGTAGGCGGCGATGAGGCCGTCCTTGGAGCCGTAGGCGTGGTAGAGGCTGGCGCGCGCGACCCCGGCTTCGGCGAGCACCCGGTCGATGCCGACCGCGCGGATGCCCTCCCGCACGAACAGGGTTCCGGCCGCGTCCAGGAGTCGCTGGGCGGGAGCGGCTGCGCCGGATCGCGTGGTGGCCATGGACACAGCCTAACATCGATGGACAGAACGATCGGTCTAGGCCTAGGGTGGTGGCATGCCAGGTTCGGAGCTCGTGCGGCGGTTGCAGGTGGACCTGCTCCGCGTCGCCAGCGCGATCTGTCCCGCTCCCCTGGCCTGAACCCCCCTCTCGCGACATCGCGCGGACGACGTGAGCCGTCGTCCGCTGCCGCGCATCCCCCTGCCCGCACGGAGGCCCCGCCATGTCCTTGTTCCTGTACGAGATCGTGCCCGCCGACGACGCCCGCCAGCGGACCGAGCAGCTGCTCGCCGCCTTCGACACCGCCGCGCGCGAAGCGGGTGCCGAACTGATCGAATCGCAGGTCACCGGCGCGCGGGACCGGGTGTTCGCCGTGGTGGAGGCCGCGGACGACGCCGACCTCGCCACCCTCCGCGGCGAGCAGCTGCCCGAGGTCGCCGAGCTCTCCGGCCCGCACCTGGTCCGCCTGGTCGGCGCCGACCTCGCCGAGGTCAAGGCCGCCCGCCCCGAAGCCGGCTACCTCGTCGAGTGGGACTTCCCCGCCGACCTGGACATGGACACCTACCTGGCGAACAAGAAGGCCAAGGCGCCCAAGTACGCCGAGGTGCCCGAGGTGACGTTCCTGCGCACCTACGTGCGCGAGGACATGGCCAAGTGCCTGTGCCTCTACGACGCACCCGACGAGGGCGTGGTGCGCAAGGCGCGCGACGCCGTGAGCACGCCCATCGACCGGTTGCACACCTTGGACCGGGGCTGACATGACGGCCGCGCACACCGACCGGACCGGCGCGCCCGCGGACCACCCGGGCCGCGCCGAGATCGCCGAGCACTTCGCCGACCGCGCGGCGGCGCTCGACCGCGGCGACGCCGACGTGCGGCCCGGCCTGCGGTTCCTCGGGGAACGCGGGCTGCTGGAGCTCGGCGCGCCGGGCTGCGGCGGCGACCTCGCCACGATGCTGCTGCTCGTCGAGGACGTCGCGGCCGGCTGCCTGTCCTCGGCGTTCTCGCTGTGGGCGCAGCGGATGGTCGTCGAGTACGTGGCCCGCGGTCCCGCCGACGCGGCAGCGGCGCGGGAACTGGACGGGCTGCGCACCGGCTCGCGGATCGGCGTCACCGCGATGGCGCCCGCCATGAAGCACGTCGCCGGGATCGAACCGGTGCCGGTGCTGGCCGAGCGGACCGGCACCGGGGTGCGGTTGACCGGGCCGATCCGCTGGGCGTCGAACCTGTTCGACGACGCGCTCGTGGTGGTCCCCGCCCGGTTCGCCGACGGCGGCGGGCTGATCGCGGTGCTGCGCGTCGGCGACCCCGGGGTGACCGTCCACTCGGCACCCGAGCTGCTGGCGCTCGGTGCGACCGGCTCCTCGTCGGTGGCGCTGACCGAAGTGGACGTGCCGGCGGCGGACGTGCTCAGCACCGACCTGACCGGTTTCGTGCGCGCGGTCCGGCCGACGTTCCTGCTGGTGCAGAGCGCGTTCTGCGCCGGGCTCGCGGGCGCGTCCCGGCGGCAGGCGGCGACGGCGCTGGACGGGCTGAACGCCGAGTTCCGCCCGGACTTCGACGAGCTCGCCGCCGCGCACGATTCGGTGCGGTCCCGGCTGTTCGAGTTCGCCCGCGTCCCGCAGCGGCCCGCGGACCTGCTGCGGCTGCGGCTGGACGCGGCGCGCACGGCCGGTGCGGCGAGCAGGCTGGAAGCGGCGGTCACCGGTGGCCGCGGCTACGCCGCCACCAGCCCGACGAGCCGCAGGCTGCGCGAGGCCGCCTTCCTCCCGATCCAGGCCCCGACGGAAGGACAACTGCGGTGGGAACTGTCACGGTCCGCCTGAGCGGCGCGGAGAAGTCGTACCCGCCGCACCACCGCAAGGTCCTCGACGGACTGGACCTGGTGGTGCGGGACGGGGAGTTCGTGGTGCTGCTGGGCCCCAGCGGCTGCGGGAAGTCCACGCTGCTGCGGATCCTCGCCGGGCTCGAATCCCTCGACGGCGGCGCGCTGGAGTGGGCCGGTGGCGCGCGGCCGCCGATCGGCGCCGTGTTCCAGCAGCCGCACCTGATGCCGTGGCTGACCGTGCGGGACAACGTGCTGCTCGGCGGCCGCTACCGGACCAACCGGCCGCGGTTCTCGCCGGACTGGGCGGCGGGGCTGGTCGAGCGGCTGGGGCTCGCCGAACTCGCCGACTCCTACCCGGACCGGCTCTCCGGCGGGCAGGCGCAACGGGTCGCGGTCGCGCGGGCGGCGGCGATCGGCCCGGCGCTGCTGCTGCTCGACGAACCGTTCAGCGCGCTCGACCCGGCGGCGCGCGCCGACCTGCAGCGGTGGGTGCGGGCGAGCACCGACGACCTCGGGCTCACCTCGGTGCTGGTCACCCACGACGTGGACGAGGCGCTGCTGGTCGCCGACCGGATCGCGATGCTCGACGGAACCGGTGCGGTGGCGCGGGAATGGCCGAACTCCCCCGGTACCGCGGACGGCCCGCTGCGGGCGGAACTGCTCGCGCACTACCCGGCGAGCCCCGTCGCGGCGGGAGCGGCCCGATGAGTCCGCTGTGGTCGCGCCGGTCGCTGCTGCTGGGCGCCGGGGCGCTGGGCGCGGCCGCCGGGCTCGGCGCCGCCACCGACCTCGGGCTGAACGCGGCGCGGCACCGCGATGTCTCCTCCACCGCGTTGCGCATCGGCTACCTGCCGATCACCGACGCGGCACCGCTGCTGCTCGCGCACGGCAGCGGCCTGCTCGACGAGCACGGCACCGGTGCGGCGCGGCCGGTGAGGTTCCGCAGCTGGGCGTCGCTGGCCGAAGCGTTCCTCACCCGGCAGGTCGACGTGGTGCACCTGCTGATGCCGTTCGCGGTGCAGCTGCGGTACGCGATGGGCGCCGACTGCCGGGTGCTGGCCTGGAACCACACGAACGGCTCGGCGCTCACCGTGCGCCGCGACGTCGAGCGCGTCGAGCAGCTCGCCGGGCACAAGGTCGCCATCCCGTTCTGGTGGTCCATCCACAACATCGTGCTGCAGCGGATGCTGCGCGCCGCCGGGCTCACCCCGGTGGTGCGGCAGCAGCCCTCCGCCGCGGACGGCACGGTGGAACTGGTGGTGATGAGCCCTTCCGACATGGTCCCCGCGCTGGACGGCGGCTCCGTCGGCGGCTACATCGTGGCCGACCCGTTCAACGCGATCGCCGAGATCAAGGGCGTGGGGCGCATCCTGCGGTTCGTCGGCGACGTGTGGCGCGACCACGCCTGCTGCGTGGTGCTCGCGCACCAGGACCTGCTGGACACCGCACCGGGCCGGGTGCAGGGCCTGGTGGACGCGCTGGCGCTCACCCAGCTCGGCCTCGCCCGCGACCGGGCGGGCGGCGCGCGGGCGCTCACCGGCGGGAACTACCTGCCGCAGCCGCTGAAGGCGGTGTCGAAGGCGTTGCAGTATCCGGCGGCCCCCTACCCGCACGCGCTGCACCACCCGGCGTGGGCCGGGCAGCGCATCGGCTTCCAGCCGTTCCCGTTCCCCGGGTTCACCGCGGAACTCGTCGAATCGATGCGCACCACGGTCGTCGACGGCGACACCCGGTTCCTCGACGGCCTCCGCACCGACGAGGTGCACGGGCAGCTCGTCGACGACCGGTTCGTGCGCGGCAGCCTGCGCCGCCTCGGCGGACCGGCCGCGTTCGGCCTGCCCGGCTCCCTGACCCGCAGCGAAGAGGTGAACCCCGCATGACCACGCTCTCCCCGCGCGGCGCCGAGGACACGAGCCCCGCCCGGACCGACCGGCCGGGCCTCGCGCACCGGGCCGGGCCGCCGCTGGTGGCGGTGCTGGTGGCCGTCGCGGTGTGGTGGCTGGTGACCGACGTGCTCACCGGCGACCGGCTGCTCACGGCGTTCGCCCCGCAGCACGCGGTGCCCGCGATCGGCGACCTGCTGGCCAGGGGCGTGCTGCTGCCGGACGTGGCGGCCAGCCTGTGGCGGCTGCTGCTGGGCATGCTCATCGCCGCGGTCGTCGGCGTCCCGGTCGGGCTGCTGGTCGGGTCGCTGGACGTGGTGGAGCGGGCGACGCGGCCGGTGTTCCAGTTCCTGCGGATGATCTCGCCGCTGTCCTGGGCTCCGATCGCGGTGGCCGTGTTCGGCATCGGGCACCGGCCGGTGACGTTCCTGGTGGCGGCCGCGGCGGTGTGGCCGATCGTGCTCAACACCGCCGCCGGGGTGCACGCCGTCTCACCCGGTCACGTCCGGGTGGCGCGGTCGCTCGGCGCGACCCGGTTCGAGGTGCTCACCAGCGTGGTGCTGCCGACCGCCCGCACCCACGTGCTGACCGGGCTGCGGCTGGCGCTCGGGATCGCGTGGGTGGTGCTGGTGCCCGCGGAGATGCTCGGCGTGGATTCCGGGCTGGGGTACCAGATCCTCAACTCCCGCGACCAGCTCGCCTACGACCAGGTGATGGCGGTGATCCTGGTGATCGGCGTCCTCGGCTACCTCCTCGACGCCCTCGCCCGCACGCTGCTGCGCCCGCGGCGGTGAGCGCGGACCCGCCGCGCGCGTGATCACCGCCGCGCCCCGTGGGACGATCTCGGCGTGGTGAACGTCGCGCGTCGCGCTTCGTCGTGGCTGGTTCCCGCCTTGGTCGTGCTGCTGGCCGCCGGGGCGGGTCTCGGGCTCGCCAGGGTCGATTCCGGTGTGGTGCGCACGAGCGCCGTCGTCGACGGCGTGCCGGTCGACCTGGTGCGCCCCGCCGCGTCGGCCGGGTCCGCTCCGGGAGTGGTGGTGGCGCACGGGCACGCCGCGAGCCGCCGCCTGATGGCCGACTGGGGGACGACGCTGGCGCGGTCCGGGTTCGTCGTCGCGCTGCCGGACTTCGCCGGGCACGGGGCGAATCCGGCGCCGCTGCCCGACGGACCGGAGCGGGAGGTGCGGCTGGCGGCGGACCTCGATGCGGCCGTCGGTCTGCTGCGGCGGACGCCCGGAGTCGATCCGGAGCGGATCGGGCTGGTCGGCCATTCCATGGGGGCCGGTGCGGTGCACCGGTACGCGGCGGAGCATCCCGGGATCGCCGCGACGGTGGCCGTGTCGCTGCCCGGCTCCGATATCCCACCGGACCCGGCGCTGCCCGCGGACCTGCTGCTGCTCACCGGGCAGTTCGAGTTCCCGGTGTTCCACCGCGCGGCCGAGCAGGCCCTGCGCGCCGGGCGCCCCGACGCGGTGTGGGGCGCGCCCGCCGATCCGGCGCGGGAGAACGCCCGGCGGGGCGGCACCGTCGCGGGCGCCGAGCACCTCGCGATCCTCTTCGCGCCGCGGGCCCACGCGGCGGCGGCGCGCTGGCTGCAGGACTCGCTGCAGGTGTCCGCGCCGGTGCGGGTCGCGGCGGGCGAGCGGTTGTGGCCCGCGGTCCTGCTGTGGGCCGCGTTCGCGGTCGGTTTACTCCCCTTCGCGCGCCGGCTGTTCGGCTCGGCGAGACCGGAACCGGAGCCGGGGTCGGGGTCGGGGTCGGCGCCGTCGGTGCCCGCGGTCGCCGCCGCGGTCGTGGCCGGGCTCGTGCTCGCCGCGGCGGGCTCGGTGCTGGCGCCGGGTGGCTGGTCCCCGCTGGCGGTGGGCGGCGAGATCGGGTTGTTCCTCGTCCTGTTCGGGCTCGGGAGCTGCGCGGTGCTGGGCCGAGGCGCCCGCAGCGCGCACGACGTCCGAGATGTCCGAGGTGTCCGATGTGGAGGGTCCGGTGCGGCCTGGCGGCCGGCGGCGGTCATCTGCTGCGCGCTGCTCGCCGTGGCCGCGCCCATCGGGATCGCGCTGGCCGAGCCGGTGCCGCACGGTGCGCGCTGGTGGTGGACCCCGCTGGTCGTCGTCGCCTGCGGAATCGCCTGCGCCGCAGCGGAGTTCGCGGCCCGCGGACGGACCGGCCCGCGGCAGGACGCGGTGCGGGCGGCGGTGCTGGTCGCCGCGCTGCTCGGGGTCGGGGTGTGCGCGGTCGCGGGAGTGCTGCCGAGCTTCGTGCTGCTGATCGCGCCGCTGCTGGGGGCGCTGCTGCTCTGGCACCTCGCGTGGGCGGCGGCGCTCGCCCGGACCGGTGCCGCGTGGTGGCTGCCCGCCGTCGCCGGCGGCGTGCTGCTCGGCTGGCCGCTGGCCGCCGTCAGCCCGCTCGGCTGAGCACCGGACGCGGCTCAGCGCCGCAGCGCCGCGCGGGAGAGCCGGTTGCCGACGAACTGGGCCGCCTGCACCAGCACGATGATGATCAGCACTGCGATGGCGGTGATCGTCCAGTCGAAGCGCTGGTACCCGTAGGTGATCGCGAAGTCGCCGAGCCCGCCACCGCCGACCGCCCCGGCCACCGCCGTCATGTCCACGACCGCGACGAACACGAAGGTGTAGCCGAGGATCAGCGGCGCCAGCGCCTCCGGCACCAGCAGCGTGCCGATGATCCGCAGCGGACTCGCCCCCATCGCCCGCGCCGCCTCGATCACGCCGGGGTCGATGCCGACGAGGTTCTGCTCCACGATGCGGGAGATCCCGAACGTCGCGGCCACGACCAGCGCGAACGTCGCCGCCGGGGTGCCGAGCGTGGTGCCGACGACGGCCAGCGTCACGGGACCGATCGCGGTGATGAAGATGATGAACGGGATCGGCCGGATGATGTTCACCAGCAGGTTGAGCGCGGTGAACACCGCGCGGTTCGCGAGCAGGCCGCCTACCCTGGTGGTGTGCAGCAGGATTCCCAGCACCAGCCCGAGGAATCCGCCGACGAGCATCGTCACCAGCACCATCCCGATGGTCTGGGCGACGGAGCTCAGCAGCACCGGTCCGATGGTGTCCCAGTCGATGTTCACGCCGCGAGCTCCTCCACGTCGGTGACCGCGCGCAGGGCGGCGATCAGCGCGTCCACGTCCTCGTCCGCGCCGGCGAGCTCCAAGGTGAGCCTGCCGAACGCGTCGCCGCCGAGTTCCTCGACGCCGCCGTGCACGACCTCGAACCGAACCCGGTGCTCGGCGAGGGCCGCCGAGAGCACCGCGCCGACCCGCTGCTCGCCGCCGATCCGGGCGGTCACCAGCCGGCCGGGATTCCTGGCCCGCAGCCGCGCCAGCTCGGCGTCGCTGGGCCGATCGGGCAGGACGGTGCGCACGAACCGCCGCGTGGTCTCCGCCGCCGGGTTCGCGAACACGTCCGCCACCCGGCCCTGCTCGACGAGCCTGCCCGCGTCGAGCACCGCGACCCGATCGGCGATCCGCCGCACCACGTCCATCTCGTGGGTGATCACCACGATCGTGACGCCCAGCTCGGCGTTGATCCGCCCGAGCAGGTCCAGCACTTCCCCGGTGGTCTCCGGGTCGAGCGCGCTGGTGGCCTCGTCGGCGAGCAGGATCTCCGGGTTCGTCGCCAGCGCGCGGGCGATCCCGATGCGCTGCTGCTGGCCCCCGGACAGCTGGTCCGGGTAGTGCCACGCCTTGTCCAGCAGGCCGACGAACCGCAGCAGCTCCGCGACCCGCTCCTCGCGCCGGGCCGGATCCCAGCCCGCGACCTTCAACGGGTAGGCCACGTTGCCGAACGCGGTCCGGGAACGCAGCAGGTTGAACTGCTGGAAGACCATGCCGATGCCGCGCCGGACCTGCCGCAGCCGCCGTTCGGGCAGGCCGGTGATGTCGGTGCCGCCGACCAGCACGGTCCCCGAGTCGGCCCGCTCCAGCGCGTTGATCAGCCGCACGAGCGTGCTCTTGCCTGCGCCCGAGTGCCCGATCACCGCGAACACCTCCCCGGATTCGACGGACAGGTCGATGCCCTCCAGCGCGGTGACAGCCCGGGAGCCTGAACCGAACGTCTTGCCGACGCCGCGGAACTCGATGAGCGGGCTCACCGGTCGCCCGCCGCGCGCACCTCGTCGGTCAGCTCCGCCAGGATCGCCCGCAGCTCCGCCGGGGAGCGCCGCACCGGCACCGCGGTGCCGCGGGAATCCGCGGCCACCTGGCCGGCGACCCGTTCGTCCCGGTACAACTCCACGAGCTTCGCGTACGTCGGGTCGTCGGCGTCCTCGGCGCGGGTGACGAACACGTTGGTGTAAGGCTGCGCGGCGGGCCCGGCCGGGTCGTCGCCGAACAGCGCGCGGGACGGGTCGAGGTCCGCGTCCAGGGCGTAGTTGTTGTTCACGACCGCCGCATCGGCCGACGGCAACGAGGCCACCGTCTGCGCCGCGTCCACCGGCAGCACGCGCACCTTCGACGCGGCCGCGTCGATCTCGGCGACGGTCGACAGCGGATTTCCCCCGCCCCGCAACGAGATCAGCCCGGCCTGCTGGAGCACCAGCAGCGCCCGCGCCTGGTTCGTCGCGTCGTTCGGGATGGTGACGGTGCCGCCGGCCGGGATGTCGGCGAGGTCGGCGTGCCGCCGGGAGTACAGGTTCAGCGGGACGACGGAGGTGGAGCCGATCGGGGTGAGAGTGTCGCCCGTCGCCGCGTTGTGATCGGCGAGGAACAGCAGGTGCTGGAACAGGTTCACGTCGATCTGGCCCTGCGCGAGCGCCGGGTTCGCCTGGTTGTAGTCGCTGAAGGCGACGGTGCGCAGGTCGATCCCGTGCTCGGCGGCGAGCTGCCGGAACGTCGTCCAGTACTCCTTGCTCGCGTCCGTGGCCCCGATGCGCACCGTGATCCGGCCGTCCGCCCCGTCGGATCCCGCCGTGCCGAGCGCGGCGAACACCGCACCGGCGATCAGCACCACGACGAGTGCGAGGCCCGCCACCAGCAACCCCCGGCGACTCCGCCGCGGCTTCTCCGGCAGTTCGTCTGCGGCTCTTGCGGACATGGTGGACCTCCCAGTGGGCGTGCGCGGGCCTCCGCGGCGAGATGCCGCAACGATGCACCGGAGCCCGGCCTCCGCGGAAACCGTGCCAGGATCTGGAATCACAGGCCGCCCCCTTGCCCGCGCGGCCGCAGGTGTGCTGGGCGCCGTCCGCGGCGCCGGGCCGCCGGGTGCGCGCAGGTGATCTGCGCGGACCGATCGCGCGCCCCCGCCCTCCGGCGATCACCACCGGCCTGACGATCCACTGTGGACGTTTCGGATCGACCTGGTCCGTCCCGGGATTCGGGACGCGTTGCCCGACCCGAGGAGCAGTGCCTACGTTGCACGCCGTGCTGAAGCAGGATGGAAGACCACGGGACACCTCCGGACCGGCCGGGGCCGGCGCCGCGAACCGGGTGCTGAGCGCGCTGCGCCCGTTGAGCGGCCCGCTGCTGGGGCTCGGCGCCGTCGTGGTGCTGGTGCTGGTGTGGCAGCTCGTCGCCGTGCTCCGGATCTGGCCCGAGCAGATCGTGCCCGCGCCCGCCCAGGTGTGGGCGCAGCTGCTGTCCACCAGCGACGCCGGCAACGGCCAGTCCGGTTACGCCGGCTACACGCTGCTGGAACGCCTCGCGGTGAGCCTGCGCAGGCTGGCCTACGGAGTCGGGTACGGCGTCCTGATCGGCATCGTCCTCGGCCTGGTGATGGGTCTGGTCCGGCCGGTGCGGGTGATGCTGGAGCCGCTGGTCACCTTCATCCGCGCGCTGCCGCCGCTGGCCTACCTGAGCCTGCTGGTCATCTGGTTCGGCATCGACGAGGAACCCAAGGTGTACCTGCTGATGGTGGCCTCGTTCCCGCCCGTGGCCGTGGCGACCGCCGCCGCGGTCACCGGGGTCGGCAAGCAGTACGTGGAGGCCGCCGAAGCACTCGGCGCGAACCGGGCGCAGGTGATCGCCTCGGTGATCCTGCCCGCGTCGGTGCCCGAGATCCTCACCGGCGTCCGGCTGGCCGTCGGCATCGCCTACGGGTCGGTGGTGGCCGCGGAGACCGTGAACGGCGCCGACGGGCTCGGCGGCATGGTGCTCAACGCCCAGCGCTACAACCAGACCGCCGTGGTGATCCTCGGCCTGTTCGTCATCGGCATCACCGGCCTCGTCATCGACCTGCTGATCGTCGCGGTCCGCCAGTCGCTGTCCCCGTGGCGCAGCCGCGTCTGACCACCCCCGTGAGAGGAGAACCCGTGCACCGGTTCAGCAGGCGCGCCGCGCTCGGCCTGTTCGGCGCCGCCGCGGCCGTCCCCGCGCTCAGCGCGTGCGGCGTCGGCGGCGAGTCCGAGGAGGAGAAGGCCCGCGAGGTCCGCATCGCCTACCAGAACTTCGCCGACAGCACCCTGCTCGTCAAGGAGCAGCGCACCCTGGAGCAGCGGTTCCCGGACCACGAGTTCCAGTGGACCGCGTTCGACTCCGGCGCGAGCATCAACACCGCGTTCCTCAGCGGGGCGCTGGACATCGCCGTCATCGGCAGCAGTCCCGCCGCGCAGGCGCTCAGCCCGCCGCTGGCCGTGCCGTACCAGGTGATCCAGCTGCTCAACGTGATCGGCAGCAGCGAGGCGCTGGTGGTGCGCGGCGACCGCGGCATCCGCGCGATCCCGGACCTGACCGGGCGCAAGGTCGCCGCTCCGTTCAGCTCCACCGCGCACTACAGCCTGCTCGCCGCGCTGCGGCAGCACGGCGTCGACCCGGGCGGGGTCGACATCGTCGACCTGGAACCGCAGAACATCCAGGCGGCGTGGGAGCGCGGCGACCTCGACGGCGCCTACCTGTGGACGCCGACGCTCACCGCGTTGCGGCGCAACGGCACGGTGCTGGTGGACAGCGCGCAGCTCGCCGCGGCGGGCGAGCCCACGCTCACCTTCGCCGTCGCCGCACGGGAATTCCTCGACCGCAGCCCCGACGTCGCCCAGGGTTGGCTGGACGCCACCGACGCGGCGATCCGGCAGATCCGCACCGATCCCAGGCCGGTCGCCGAGGCGGTGAGCAGGCAGCTCGGCAGCAGCGTGGACGACGCGCTGGGCCAGCTGCGGCAGAACATCTACCTCGACCTGGAACAGCAGCGCGGCCCCGAGTACTTCGGCAGCCCGCAGGCGCCCGGCGAGCTCGCCGCGCGGCTGCGCGCCACCGCCGGATTCCTGCTGGCGCAGCAGAAGATCGACGCCCTGCCCGACCTCGCGACCTTCCAGCGAGCCCTGCGCATCCCGGAGCCCGTTCATGCCTGATGAACCCCTCGTCGAGATCACCGGAGCCACCCGCTCCTACGGGCGCGGCGCGAACGCCGTCACCGCGCTCGGGCCGCTGGACCTGCGCGTCGAACGCGGCGAGTTCGTGGTGATCGTGGGCCCGTCCGGGTCCGGCAAGAGCACGCTGCTGCGGCTGGTCGCCGGTTTCGAACGGCCCAGCACCGGCACCGTCGCCCTCGACGGGCGCGCCCCGGTGCCCGGCCGCGACGTGGGCGTGGTGTTCCAGCAACCCCGGTTGTTCCCGTGGCACTCGGTCGCGGGGAACCTGGACGCGGCGCTGCGCTGGGCGGGGGTGCCGCGCGGGCAGCGGGCGCAGCGGCGCGCGGAGCTGTTGGAACGCGTGGGGCTCGCCGAGATCGGCGGGCGGCGCGTCTGGGAGATCTCCGGCGGCCAGCAGCAGCGGGTCGCCATCGCCCGCGCCCTCGCCGGGCGGCCGGGCCTGCTGCTGCTCGACGAACCGTTCGCGGCGCTGGACGCGCTCACCCGGGAACGCCTGCAGGAGGACCTGCGCTCGCTGACCGACGACGCCGAGCAGGGCGCCGTGTTCGTGACGCACAGCGTCGACGAAGCGGTCTTCCTCGCCAGCAGGGTGATCGTGCTGAGCAACCGGCCGGGCCGGGTCGAGCTGGACCTGCCGGTTCCGCTGCCGCGCAGCGGGATTCCCGCCGACGAGCTGCGCGCCTCGGCCGAGTTCGCCCGGCTGCGCGGCGAGGTCTCCACCGCCGTCCGCGCCGCGCTCCAGCCCGCCTGAGCCGCGACCTGCCGCAGCGGAACGGCCCGACCGGACGCGGTGGTCGATCGGGCCGTTCAGCTCGCTGGTCCGCCGCTCCGGCGGGTGCGGATCACACGACGCCGAGGGACAGCATCGCGTCCGCGACCTGGGTGAAGCCCGCGATGTTGGCGCCCACGATGTAGTTGCCGGGGGCGTCGTACTCGTCGGCGGTCTGCAGGCAGCGGTCGTGGATACCGCGCATGATCTCGGCGAGGCGCTGCTCGGTGTGCTCGAACGTCCACGAGTCCCGCGAGGCGTTCTGCTGCATCTCCAGCGCGGAGGTCGCGACGCCGCCCGCGTTCGCCGCCTTGCCGGGCGCGAACTTCACGCCGGCGTCGTTCAGGAACTTGATGGCCTCCGGCGTGGTGGGCATGTTCGCGCCCTCCGCGACGATCTTGCAGCCGTTGCGGACCAGTTCGGCCGCGTGGTCGGCGTCCAGCTCGTTCTGGGTGGCGCAGGGCAGCGCGATGTCGCACGGCACGTCCCAGGCCGCACCGCCGGAGATGAAGCGGACGCCGTCGCCGCGGGCGGTGGCGTACTCGTCGATGCGGGCGCGCCGCACCTCCTTGATCTCCTGCAGCAGCGTGACGTCGACGCCCTTCTCGTCCACCACGTACCCGCTGGAGTCCGAACAGGCCACGACGGTGCCGCCGAGCTGGTGCACCTTCTCGATGGCGTACTGCGCGACGTTGCCCGAACCGGACACGACGACCTTCTTGCCGTCGAAGGAATCCCCGGACGTCTTCAGGATCTCGTCCACGAAGAACACCGTGCCGTAGCCGGTGGCCTCCGGACGCACCTGGGAACCACCCCAGCTAAGGCCCTTGCCGGTGAGCACCCCGGACTCGTAGCGGTTGGTGATCCGCTTGTACTGGCCGAACAGGTAGCCGATCTCCCGGCCGCCGACCCCGGTGTCCCCGGCGGGAACGTCGGTGTACTCGCCGATGTGCCGGTACAGCTCGGTCATGAACGACTGGCAGAACCGCATGACCTCGCCGTCGGAGCGGCCCTTCGGGTCGAAGTCGGAACCGCCCTTGCCGCCGCCGATCGGCATGCCGGTCAGCGAGTTCTTGAAGATCTGCTCGAAACCGAGGAACTTCACGATGCCCAGGTAGACGCTGGGGTGGAACCGCAGGCCGCCCTTGTACGGCCCGAGCGCGGAGTTGAACTCGACGCGGAACCCGCGGTTGATCTGCACCGAACCCTTGTCGTCCACCCACGGCACCCGGAAGATGATCTGCCGTTCCGGCTCGCACAGGCGGCGGATGACCTCGGCGTCGGTGTACTCGGGGTGCTTGGCGACGACCGGGCGGAGGCTGTCGAGGACTTCGTGCACCGCCTGGTGGAACTCGTCCTCCCCGGGGTTGCGGTGCAGCACCTCGTCGTAGATGTCCTGAAGCTTCTCGTCGAGATTCGCCACAGCTCGCTCCTCCAACTCGTGATCGCCCGGCGCGCGGGGGTCCGCACCGGTGCGCCACCCGGTGGGCCCGGCCCGCTGCCAGCCTCGGTATCGCGGCGGCCCGACCCGCCGCCGCAGACCTTATCCCGGCCCTCACGCCGCGAACGGCATCCGGAACCGACCGCCGAAACATGCCCGAAACACGCCGGAAACACGATTCCGCGGCGCTCGCACTACCTCGGGTCGGCGAAAAACCGGCGGACACGCGGGTTTCCGGCGGGTTTCGGGCCGGTTGCCCAGCTTCGCACGAGCACGCACCCGTGTCACCGGGCGCGGAGTCGCGAGTCGCGGACCGTTTTCCCGGTGGCATTGCTCACGAGTGGCCCTGCTCACAGTGGAACGGGTCCGCCGGACGTCCCGGCGGACCCGTTCGCGGGCCGGTCGTTCAGCCGATCGGAGCCGGTTCCGGTGGCGCCGGGGAGCGGCGGCGCACCGCGGCGGCCACCCCCAGCACGAGCAGGTTCACCGCCAGGCCGGTGAGCCCCGAGTTCACGCCGAACGGGTTCACCTGCAGCACCGCGGACACCAGCACCACGCACTCCCCCGCGACGAGACCCGCGAGCACCGCCGAGGAGCGCACCGACACCGGTTCCCGCAGCGCCAGCAGGTTCGCGGGCGCCAGCTGGATCATGCCGCTGTAGGTCAGCAGGTACAGGTTCGCCATCAGGTCCGGGCGGCCCAACGTCAACGCCAGCACCAGCACCGAGACCACGGCCGCGGTGATCCGGCTCGCCCGCAGCCGCGCGCCCTCCGCCATGCCGGACGGCACCAGGTTGCTCGACACCAGCGTCGCCACGCAGATCAGCCCGCCCGCCGCGGGCACCATCGCGCAGGCCGCGCCGCCGATGAGCACCACCGCCAGCAGCGGGGCCGGCAACGTGCGCTGCGCCAGCTCCAGCAGCGCCGCGTTCTCCGCGCCGGCCGGGGTGGTCGCGTCGGCGACCGCGTAGAAGCCGACCAGCACCGGGATCGCCACCGCCACCGTGTACAGCGGCAGGAACACGTGGTTCGACGCCACCGCCTTCGACGAGCGCCCCGACAGCACCGCGGGCCAGCTCGACGGCAGCGTCATCGCCCCGAAACCGGCCGCGCTGACCAGGATGCTCGACACGTACCAGGCGGTGCCGTAGGAACCCGCGGGCTGGATCGTCAGCAGTTCCCGCGCGCCCCGGAACACGGCGGTGAACAGCCCGTCCTCCGGCTGCCGCGCCAGCAGCACGCCGCCGGCGATCACCAGCAGCGCCACCACCATCAGCACGTCCTTCAGGTACGAGGTCGCCGCCACCCCGTGCAACCCGGACCACAGCACGAACAGCAGCACCAGCAGCATCGCCACCACGACGCTCGCCGTGCCGGTCCGCTCGTCACCGGTCATGAACGACACGATCGTGCCCAGCCCCACCAGCTGCACCTGGATGACCGGCATGAAGAACACGATCGCCAGCACCGCAGTCAGCCCGCCCAGCACGGGGCTGCGGAACCGGTGGCGCAGGTAGTCCGAGTTCGTCCGGTACCCGTGGCGCTTGCCCAGCCGCCACACCAGCGGCGCCACCAGGAACATCCCGACGTAGCCGAGCACCAGGTACGAGGGCATGTACATCGCGGCCACGCCACCGCCGAGCACCAGCCCGGAGATGCCGAGGAACGTGAAGGTCGTGAAGATCTCCCCGGCCTGCAGGAAGAACGTGGCCACCGCGCCGAAGCGGCGGCCCCCGACGGTCCAGGCGGCCAGGTCGAAGCCGCCGCCGCGCCTGCCGAGCAGGCCGACGACGGCGATCAGCACCAGGCCGAGCAGCGCGGTCGCCATCACGGTGCGTCCACCTCCCCGGCGCTCTCCGCGACCGGGCCCACCGGGTCGTCGCCGGAGATCAGCCCGGCCCGCTCCTCGCGCCGCAGCACCCACGCCAGCAGCAGGCTGGTCAGCACGCACCAGCCGCACACCCACACCACCACCGACGGCAGCCCGAACCAGGGCGCCGGGGTGTTGACGAAGGGGAAGAAGGGGGTGCCCAGCAGCGCGATCACCGGTAGCACCAGCACCGCGTGGAAGGGCCGCAGCGCTCCCCGCGCGCCGCGTGGATCGGGCCTCGGCGGCCCGCTCCGCTCTCGTCCGCTCATGTCAGCCTCCTGCGCAGGTGGCCGTCTCCGCCCGCGGTCGTCGCGGGTCGAGCAGCGCACCGTGCGCCGGACACGCTAACCGCCCGCCGCCCGGAGCGGTGCGGGTGAGCGCGGGGTCACCCGGGGCGGGTCAGCTCGGCGGCACCGGGGTGACCAGGGTGCCCTCGGCCAGGAAGCGCTCCAGGTTGCGGAAGGTCAGCTCGCCCATCGCCTCGCGCGTTTCGCGCGTGGCGCTGGCGATGTGCGGCAGCAGCACCACGTCGTCCCGGTCCAGCAGCGCGGCGGGCACGTTCGGCTCGTCGGCGAACACGTCCAGCGCGGCGCCCGCGAGCCTGCCCTCGACCAGCGCCGAGACCAGCGCGGGTTCGTCCACGACGCTGCCGCGGGCGATGTTCACCAGGTAGCCGCGCGGTCCGAGCTCGGCCAGCACCTCCGCCGAGACCAGGCCGCTGGTCCCCGCTCCCCCGGCGGTCGCGATCACCAGCACGTCCACCCCGGCGGCCAGTTCCCGCGCCGACCCGGCGTACCGGTAGCCGACGCCGTCGACGGGACGCCGCGAGTGGTAGGAGATCTCGGCGCCGAACCCCTCCAGCCGCCGCGCGATGGCGCGGCCGATGCGGCCGAGCCCGAGGACGCCGACGCGCTTGCCGCTGACCTTGGTGCGCAACCCGAAACCGCCGGGCACCCATTCGCCGCGCCGCACGTAGCGGTCGGCGGCGGACAGCCCGCGCAGCACGTCGATCAGCCCGCCCACCGCGAGGTCCGCGACGCAGTCGGTGAGCACGTCGGGGGTGTTGCTGACGTCGATGCCGCGGGCGCGGGCGCGGGCCACGTCGGTCCGCTCGTAGCCGACTCCGAAGTGGACGATCGCGCCGAGCTTCGGCAGCGCGTCCATCAGCTCGTCGCTCACCCCGTAGCGCGCGCTGGTCACCGCGGCGACCACGTCGGCGCCGCGCTCGGCGAGGCAGGCGGCCGGATCGGGCTGCTCGTGCAACCGCAGCACGTCGTAGCGCGCGGCCATCTCCTGCTCCAGCGACGGCAGCAGCTCGCAGACCTGGAGGACGGTGCCGGACGGGGCGGACTGGGGCATGCGGGTGTTCCTCCTGCGGCGGGGTGGGGGCTGCTCGCAGCCTAGGCCTGCGCCGATGCCGCTTCCAACACCGATCCGGCATCCGCCGATGCCTTTTCCGACTCGGCCGCGGAGCACCGGCGCACGGCCGTCCGGTGCGGTGCCGGTCGCGCTCGCTGCGCGGCGGAAGCGGCCGCGGGGGTGCGCCGGGCCGGGCGCGAGACGCGCGGCCACCACCCGCTCACCGCCTGACGGCACCCGGTTCGGGAGAACCTGGTCGTGTGGATCTTCCGCGTGCGCGGTGGCACGAGCGGGTGAACCGATCTTCGCGGGCGTCAGAGCAGGCCGCTCCCGGCCGACGTAGGGGGTGATCGTCCCCCCCACCTCGCAGGAGGTCCGCGTGCACACCGATCCGCTTCGCACGTGCCGGCACCAGGTCCGCGCCCACCACCGGGAGACCCCCGTCGCGATCATCGGCGCCGGGCCCGGTGGGCTCGCCGTCGCGGCCGAGCTGGCCCGCCGCGGCATCGCGGCCACCGTGTTCGAGCGCGGCCCGCAGGTCGGGGCGAACTGGCGCCACCACTACGACCACCTGCGGCTGCACACCGCGCGCTCGCTGTCCCGGCTGCCGGGGATGCGCATCCCGCGCCGCTTCGGGCGGTGGGTCGCCCGGGCGGACCTGGTGCGCTACCTGGAGGACTACGCCCAGCGGCACGAGCTGGACGTCCGGCCGAACACCACCGTGGAGCGGGTGTGGCCCGCGGAGCGGATCGGCGGGGAGCGCTGCTGGCGGCTGCGGGCCGGTGGCGAGACCACGACGGCGCGGGCGGTGGTCATCGCGACCGGGCTCGCCCACACCCCGCACATCCCGGACTGGCCGGGGCTGGACGGGTTCTCCGGGCTGCTGCTGCACTCCGCGCGCTACCGGAACCCGGACCGGCACCTCGGGCGCGACGTCCTCGTCGTCGGCGGCGGCAACAGCGGCGCCGAGATCGCGACGGCCCTCGCCCAGCACGGCGCCACCCGGGTCTGGTGGTCGGTGCGCACCCCACCGACCATCGTGCCCGCCGCGGCGGACCGGTGGCAGCGGCTGGGGGTGCTGCTCGCGAAGGCGCCGACCTCCGCCGCCGACCTGCTGACCCGGACGTTCGCCCGAGCTCAGCTCCCGGACCTGCGCGGGCACGGGCTGCCGCGCCCGCAGGAAGGGCTCTACGCGCGGATCCGGCGGGACGGGAGCAGCCCGGTGCACGACCGCGGCATCGTCGAAGCCGTCCGGAAGGGACGCGTGCAGCCGGTCCCGGCGGTGGCGAGCGTGGACCGCAGTCAGGTGGTGCTCGCCGACGGCAGCCGCATCCGGCCGGACCACGTCATCGCCGCCACCGGCTACCGGACCGGGCTGGCCCGGTTGGTGGGGCCGGACGTGCTGTCGACGCCGCAGGACCTGCCCGCGGCGCCGGAGCTCACCGAAGCACCGGACCTGCACTTCCTCGGCTTCACCAACCACCCGGCAGGGCACCTGCACCGGATCGCCGCCGAAGCGCGCGCCACCGCCAAGCTCATCGCCCGGCGGCAGCGACACGCCGGTGCCCGCACCTCCGGCGAACCGGAATGCGACTGCGCGCAACGGGTTTCCGACCTGGCCGGGTGAGCATGCAGTTCCGCCACCGCCCGTGCCGCGTCCGAGCGCCTGCCAGCAGCGCCGCACCGGACGGTTCGGCGGCCTGCCACCCGCCAGCCCGACAGGGGCGCCGCCACCCGAGTGCTGCGCAACACGAGTCGCTATCCGTCCCGCCGAGCAGAACGAGTCAGAACACCACCACCGAACGGAGGACCTCTCCGTCGTGCATCTTGGTGAAGGCGGACTCGACCTGGTCCAACGAGATC
>NZ_JAIUJZ010000189.1:0-5557 GCF_020176775.1 Saccharopolyspora sp. 6M | reverse complement strand
CGCTCACCACCCCCGCCACCCTCGACGTCCCCCTCGCCTGACCCGTGCGGAACCTGGGCGGGCGCGAACTCCGGCTCGTCGCTCCGGCCGAGTTCGCCCTCGGGCGCTAGGCGGTCGCGTACGGTGGGGTGCCGACTACCGCCGGGTGATGAGGATGGGCGCATGAGCGACGGGCCGGAGATCGCGAATTCCGCATCGGGCACGGTCGGCGGGCCCGTGGTGCAGGCGGGCGCGCACTACGGCGACAACTACTTCGGCACCGATCCGGCGCGCACCCCGCACGAGATCCGGCCGCTGACCGGCGACTTCGTGAACCGGGAGCGGGAACGCGCGCGGCTGCGCGAACACCTCGCGCACAGCGACGGCACCCGCGGTTCGAAGATCGTGATGCTCACCGGGCTGCCCGGCGTCGGCAAGTCCGCCACCGCCCGGCACGTCGCGGGCGAGGTCGACGCGTACCCCGGCGGCGAACTGTTCGTGGACTTCGGGACGCTGCGCGGCGCCGACGGGGCGGCGATCAGCGACGCGCTCGGCGACTGCCTGCGGCGGCTCGGCGTGCAGGACAAGGCGATGCCCGCGACGCTCGCCGGGCGCACCGAGCTCTACCAGACCTGGACCAGTGGGAAACCGCTGCTGGTGCTGCTCGACGACGTCGCCGAACCCGCCGAGGTCGAACCGTTCGTGCCGAACGCGCCCGGCAGCTCCGTGCTGGTCACCAGCAACCGGCGGCTCAGCGAACTACTGCTCGACGAAGCCTCCGTCGTCGAGATCGAACCGCTCGGCGACGAGGCGGGCAGCGCGCTGATGCAGGCGCTGTGCGGGACGCGCCGCGCCGAGCAGGAACCGGCGGCGATGCGCGAACTCGCCCGGCTGTGCGGCGGATTCCCCGAGATGCTGCGGTCCATGGCCGCCGCGCTGCGCAAGCACCCGAGCCTGCGGGTCGCCGAACTGGTCGCCGAGAACCGCGCCGACGGCGCGCGCCTGACCTCGCCGTTCAACGTGGCCTGCAAGATGCTGCCGGCCGCGGCCGCCGAGCTGTACCGGCGGCTGGCGCTGCTGCCGGTCGGTGAATTCGGCCGCGACCTGGTGGCCGCGGCCGCGGGCACCGACCGGTCGCACTGGGAACTGGGCGAACTGCTCGACGCGCACCTCCTCGTCGACGAAGGCGACGGCCGGTACCGGATGCACGACCTGGTGCGCGCGCACGCCCGCTCCCTCGCCGAACGGCACGACTCCGCCGAGGACCGCGCCGCGACGCTGCGGCGCATCGTGCGGCACTGCCTGCACCGGGCCGCGTTCGCCGACCTCGCCGTGCTCGGCGCCGGCCGGCTGCGCATCACCGACCACGCCGAGCTGCTCGCCGGGCAGCGGCAGCCGTTCACCGGGGACCGCGCCAAGCAGGACGCGCTGGCCTGGATGGACGCGGAGCGCGGCGCGCTCGCCGCCGTGCTCCGGTCCGCTGTGGACGGTGGGCTGAACCGGGAGGCCTGGCAGCTCGCCGAAGCGCTCACCGCCCTCTACGTCAACCGGCGGCACCTGCTGGAATGGATCGGCGCCACCGAACTCGGGGTGCGCGCCGCCGAACTCGACGACCGTCCCGACGCCGCCGCGCGGCTGGGCAGCTTCGCGTCCCGCGCGTTCACCGACCTCGGCCACCTCGACCGCGCGCGTGCGGAACTCGACGCCGCGCTGCCGGTCGCCGAACGGATCGGGGAACCGCGGCTCACGGCCTCCGTGCACGAACTCGTCGGGCGGTACCACGACGCCACCGGTGATCCCGCCGCCGCCGTCCTCGACTACCGGCGGGCGATCGAGCTGTTCACCGCCGCCGAGGACGCGCGCGGACGGGCCTTCGTCGGCTACTTCCTCGGCTGCGCCGAAGACGCCCTCGGCGAGCACGCGCGAGCGCTCGACACGCTGCGGGACGCGCTGCGGCTGATCAGGGCGGTGCCGGACGAGCGGATGGCCGGACGCGCCCTCGCCGCCATCGGCACCGCGCACGCGCACCTCGGCGCGCTCGACGACGCCACCGCGGCGCTGCGCGACGCCATCGCGGTGCTCACTGCGGGGGAGGACCACTACTACGCGGCGCAGGCGCGGGAAGCGCTCGCCGACGTCGCCGCCACCAGCGGGGATGCCGCATTGCAGCAGGAGAACCTGCGCGCCGCGCTCGCCGTCTACGAGCGGTACGGCAGCCCCCGCGCCGGCGGCGTGCGAGAAGCACTGGCCGCGCTGGGCTGACCGCCCGGCTTCGAATCCGTCCGGTGCGGCGGACGGCGGAATCCCGGGGGCTGCCCGCCTTCCCGGCACGATCGCACCACCACCGCAACCGGCGCACCGCAGGGCCTGTTCGGCACCGACGGCTCCACCACGCCTAGGCGGTTTCGTTCGGATCAGCCAGTCGTCGGCCCGGGTATGCCGCTGACTGACGCGCGGTGGACGCGGATCGGACCGGACACTCCGCCAGTTGCCGTACTCCTCTGGCGGGCGGCCCTGCTGCGTGCCGGTCTAGATCTTGAAGGCGATCACGTCGGCCACCTCACGGTGACCCAGTTGAGATCTTCGTCCGCGTCGGCCTGGGTCGTCAACGCGGTGAACACCCGCTTCCAGGTGCCGTCGACGGCCCACAACCGCAGCCTGCCTCGGTTTCGGTGGACTCCACGATCGTGTCCGCCAGTACCTGGACAAGCGCGGTATTCGGGTGGTGATCCCTGTCCAGGCGGGCCGGCAAGGCCACCGACTGTGGCGCGGCAGCCGAGGGGGCAACCCCCGCCTTCGACCGCGAGGCGTACAAGCAGCGCAACACCGTCGAACGGTGCATCAACCGCTTGCAGCAGTGGCGCGGTCCCGCCACCCGCTTTGAGCAGACCGCGACCACATACCTGGCCGGACTCCACATGGCAGGCATCTTCCTGTGGTCCGCAAGGCGATCCAAATCGAACTTCCAGGGCTCACACCGGGGCACCCGGGAAGGAAGGCTTGATGACGCGGCTGCCGAACTTCCACTGTCCGTCCACGCGAACGTAGTCGTCCTCGTACTTGACGTGGGAACGAACGTAGCCGCCGTCGTTCTTCACCACTTCCACGAGACAGAAGACACTCCCCGTCGCGCGGTCGCCCTCGATGTCCGTCACCAGGTGGTTGAACATGACGTGGATGACGTAGCGGGCATGGGCGAAGAGCGAGTCGCGGAAGAAGTCGCGTTATCGCCTCGCGCCCTTGGAACAGGCCGAAGCCGGTCTCGCGTTCGTCGAGGACGCCATCCTCGGCCCAGCAGTCAGCGGACTCATTCAGCCGGAAGCCGTCGAAAGCAACCGCGTAACGAGTGTTGAGATCGTGGATGGCGGCACGATCGGCGAGATGATTCATGGGACGACCTCATGTGAAGAAGGGATGCTGTGGGCCCTAGCTCGGCTGGCTCGGACGAGCCGGGGGAACGGTGCACACGGCTCCCAGCCCGTGTCAAGGCTCCTCAGCCACGAACTGACCAGTGGTCTCAGCGAAACCGCCTAGCGCGACCGCTCGCCCGGCCGCGTTACCCTGGAGGAGCGGTGGTCCGACCGCTGACGTCCCGGTGGACACCCGTGAACTCCACCGGAACCGTGACGGTCGCTCGCCGCCGGCGTCGTTTGGCGAACCGTGCCCCTCCGGCTGGGAAGAGAGGGTGGGTGCACCCGTGAGCCTCTTGTTCTGGCCGGGCTCCGCCGGTCGTGGCTCCGAGCCCGCGTACCGGGTCAGCGCTCGGTGGCGGTCAGCCGGAATTCCTCGGCACCGCAGGAGATCGTGAAGTCGCCACTGGTGAGTCCATTGAGGACGATCGCGTGCGCGGCCGATGCCACCAGCATCGGGTCGGCGCCGGGGGCGGAGATGCGCATCGTCCGTCCGTTCCGGACAGCGGCGGTCATGCCGTTCGGGTGGGCGGCCAGCCACACCCGGGCGCCCGGGAACTCCGCCCGGGCCTGGTCGGTCCAGGTCAGCGCCGCGGCCTCGTCCGCGCACGTTTCCTCGCGCACCAGCACCGCCGCGGACTGGTGCCGCAGCAGCCGCGGCTCGTCCTCCCGCACCGCCAGGTGCCGCTGCACCGCCGACTCCCGCACCGGCGCATCGGCCCGGCGCACCGCCGCCGGATACCGCCGCACCGCGATCCGGCCCGGCCCGGTGCACTCGGTGAACACCTCGAACGAGGCCGGTTCCCGCCGGTACGGCCGCGGGGTCGCGGGTTGCAGCAGCGGTGGTTCCCCGGCCGGGACCGGCAGCTCCAGCAAGCGGTAGAGCACCTCCCGCAGCACCCCGGTCGCCTCGCCGAGGTGCGCGAACACCTGCCCGGGCAGCTCGGCGAACCGGGCCGGTGCGTGCGTCCGCCACGACCCGTCCAACTGCTCGCGCAGGTCCCCCGTCACGTCGAGGTGCTCGGCGGTGTCCGCCAACGCCGCCACCGGCGTGCCCGGCACGCTCTCCGCGCCGACCGATGCCAGCAGCAGCGGCTTGCCCAAGCACGCCGCGTACAGGCTCACCGAGCCGTGATCGCCGACGACCTGGTGCGCGGCCACCAGCGCCGCCTGCCAGCCCCCGTCCGGCGGCAGCAGCAGCAATCCCGCGTCCAGCGCGTCCGCGAACCAGGTCCGCACCCGCAGATCGCCGTAGCGGGACCAGATGTTCGGGTGCATCGCCAGCGCCACCCGGTACTCGTCGGCGGGCAGCTCCGCGCACAACCGCCGGGCCAGCTCCCGTGATCGGCCCAGCGCCGACTCCTCGCCCCACGTCGAGTTCAGCAGCACCAGCCTGCGGCCGCGCAGATCCAGCTCCCGCCGGAACCGGTCCCGCAGTGGCAGGCTCGCGCGCAGCTGGTCGAAGGTCGGATCGCCGACCACGGCCGTGTTGCCCGCGACCTCCGGGCGCACCGCCGCCAGCTGCCGGTGCTGCGACTCGTGCGCCAGCGTCAGCAGTACCTTCCCGCTGCGCAGCGCGTACTCCGGCGGAAGGCCCGCCAGCCTGGTCCCGCCGGTCTTCGGGTCGTGCACGTGCTTGTTGAAGCCGATGCCGTGCGGCAGCACCACCACCGGCCGGGTCAGGTCCAACTCGGCGAAGTCGATGTTCTCGCTCGCCGAGATCGCCAGCGCGTACGGGAGGTCGTGCACCGCCGACCACGGGACGATCCGCTCGGCGCGCGCCTCGCGCAGCAGCTCCAGCGCGCCGCCGCTGTGCGGGGAGGTGTCGTTCACGGTGAACACCAGGTCCACGCGGAAGTCGTCCCGGAAGAACCGCAGCGCGTCCAGCAGGCGGGCGGTGGAGGTGATGGTGCGGGCGATGACCAGCACGGTGCGCACCGGGCCGAACGTGCCGTGCTCCGGCTCGTCCGCGGCGACCCGGCCGCGCCGCGGCTCACGCGTCACGGTGTCGTCCGGTGATCGAGTGAGCACCGGCCCATGCTGCCCGGCGTCGACCACCCGGCGCTAGGAGGGGCCGTCGCGGAGTCGCGGAGTCGCGGAGTCGCGGAGTCGCGGAGTCGCGGAGTCGCGGAGTCGCGGAGTCGCGGAGTCGCGGAGTCGCGGGGGGA
>NZ_JAIUJZ010000188.1:0-17617 GCF_020176775.1 Saccharopolyspora sp. 6M | reverse complement strand
GGAGTCGCGTGTTGATCATACCACGCCCGGCGTCCGGCACAGCCCTCGGATCATGCCGCTGACCTGCTCGAACGCGCCTTCCGGCCGGTGCGGCCGATGCCATGCCCACCGCGCGTCCTCCGCTCGCTGCCACCGCTCCATGCTACGGACGGCGCTCGCCGCGCGCCGAGGCCCGCAGAGTGTCCTCTTCGGACTCCGCGGTGCCGGTCCGGTACTCGCGAGCGCCTTGACGCCACGGGTGCGCCGGGTGGAACGTTCCGCGCGGGCGGCACCGCGCCGCCCATCGCGGCGGAGGAGGGCGTTCCACGATGGAGCGGACGAGCGCGCGGCTCGCCGACCGGCCGACGGCCGGCGCGCGCACCTGGATCGACGCGACCCCGGAGCAGGTGTGGCCGGTCGTGTCCGACATCGCGCTGCTGCCCGCGGCCAGCACCGAACTGCAGGCCGTGGAGTGGCTGGACGGTGCCGCCGGACCCCGGCTCGGCGCGCGGTTCCACGGCCACAACCGCAACGACCTGCTGGGGGAGTGGACGACCACCTCGCACGTCGTCGAGTGCGAGCCGGGCCGCGCCTTCGGCTGGGCGGTGGCGGACCCGGAGGATCCCATCGCCACCTGGCGGTTCGCCCTCGCCCCGCGCGACGGCGGAACGGACCTGGAGTACGCGGTCCGGCTGGGCACGCACCGCTCCGGGCTCACCGCGGCGATCGAGCGGAAGCCGGAAGCGGAGGAGGAATTCGTGCGGCGGCGGCTGGGTGACCTGGAGCGGAACATGACCGCGACCCTGGACCACCTCAAGCGCCTCGCCGAAGCGCGCTGACCGCTCCCCGCACCTCGCGGGCCGCTACCAGTCCAGGTCGACCTGGTCGCCCACGACCGCCACCGGGCACGGCGAGTGGTGCAGCGAGCCCAGCGCCACCGAGCCCAGCCGGGTCGCCGCGGCGCTCCGCGAGCGGTGGCCCACCACGAGCAGCCGGGCGCCGACCGCCTGCGAGCACAGCGCCTCCACCGGGTGCTGGTCGGTCGCGACCCGGCGCACCACCACCTCGGGGTAGCGCTCGCGCCACCCGGCGAGCTGCCCGCCGACCTGCTGCTCGGCGTCCTCCTGGAGGCGCTGGCGCTCCGGGTCCTCCAGGATCGATGGGAGGAAGTAGGCGTCCGGCAGCGCTTGCGCCACCACCAGCTCAGCGTCGCCGCGGTCCGCGCGGTCGAAGGCGAAGTGCAGCGCGGGCCTGCTGGTGGGCGAGAGGTCTAGCCCCACCACCACGGGCCCGCTACCGCGCGGCTCGCCGCGGACCACCACGACGGGACAGCCCGCGTGCGTGGCGACCGCGGTGCTCACCGAACCCAGCAACGCGTCCCGCACCGCGCCGCGCCCGCGGGAGCCGACGACGAGCAGCGCGGCGTCGGCCGAGCGGGCGACCAGGTCCTCGGCTGGGTCGGCGGTCACCGCCTGCGCGCGCACGTGCAGGTCCGGTTCGGCGGCGCGGCACTCGACGGCGATCTCGCGGACCTGTTCCTCGGCGCGGTCCCGGTGCGCCGCGTCGTGCGCGAGCACCAGGTGCAGCGAGGCGCCGAGCCGCGCGGCCTCCGCGGCCGCCCACCTCGCGGCGCGCGACGAGTGCTGCGAACCGTCGACGCCGACCAGCACGGTCTTCGCGGGCAGGAACACGGGACTCCCTTCGCAGGCGCGGCCTCCGAGGGTGGCGGGTGCGCGCGGCGGCCGCCAGAGCAGTTCGACTCGGGAGTCGCCCGAAGCCGCTCGGGCGAACGGCGTCAGCGGAGGCGTTCGAGCTCGGCGGCGACCGCGACGACCTCGGCGGCCATCTTCCGCAGCTCCGCGGTGCTCGCGCCGTCCTCGGCGGCGGTGCCGACGTCCTCGGCCGCGCAGCGCAGCTGGAACAGCCGGTCCTGCAGGTCGGCGATCTCGGCGGCCGAGAGCACCACCGCGTCCTCGGGCAGCCCGGAGCGCTGCACCGCGCCGCGCCGCTCGTAGGCGCGCTGCCGGCACGACTGGGTGCAGTACAACCGCGGCCTGCCCTGCCGCCCGGAGGAGGTGAGCCTGCGGCCGCACCACGAGCAGTGCCGCTCGGCGCGACGACGGGCGGTCTCGGGACCAAGCGGGGCGGTCTGTTCGATCTCGGGCGGGCTGTCCACGGTGCGCAACGGTAATGCGACCCCGCGGCGAACATCTCGTTGCCACGCCGGTGCGGGTGCCGCTGGGCGGATCGCGTCGGGCAGAGTGGGGCGGTCCCCACGCCCGCCCGGTTCGTGAAAGGACCCGAGCTCCCGTGACCCACCCGTTCCTCCAGGGGCCCTGGCCGCGCGCGTTCGCCCACCGAGGCTGGCACCTCGGCGACCTGCACGACATGGAGAACTCGCTGAGCGCGCTGCGCCGCGCCGTCGCCGAGGGCTACCGCTACGTCGAGACCGACGTGCACGCCACCGCCGACGGCGTCGTCGTGCTGCACCACGATCCGAGCCTGGATCGCACCACCGACGGGCGCGGTACTATCCGTCGGCTGCCGTGGTCTGCGGTCGGTTCCGCCCGCATCGGCGGCCGGGAACCGGTCGCCCGCCTCGACGACGTGCTGGAGGAGCTGCCGCAGGCGCTGCTCAACATCGACGTCAAGGAGGACACCGCCGTCCGGCCGGTGCTGGAGGTGGTGCGCAGGCACGATGCGTGGGACCGGGTCTGCCTCGCGTCCTTCGACGACCGGCGGCTCCGCGAACTCCGCCGGGGCGGGGGCGAGGCGCTGCTGACGTCGATGGGGCGGCGAGCGGTGACGACGCTGTGGGGGGCGTCGCGCTACGGCGGCTGGGGATTGCGGTCCCGCGTGGACAGCGCGGCCGCGCCGGTGCCGCCGCCGCGGCGCCGGATCCAGGTGGTGGATCCGCGGTTCGTGCGCACGGCGCACCGCTGGGGGCGGGAAGTGCACGCGTGGACGGTGGACGAGCCGGAGCAGATGCGGCGGCTGCTCGACCTGGGGGTCGACGGGCTCGTGACCGATCGGCCGGACCTGCTGCGCGAGGTGCTGGGCGAGCGCTTCGGCGGGACGGCGCCGGAGCGGACCTGATTCTGGGGAAGAGGGGTGGCGGAGCCGGTCGGCACCAAGATCATCGCACCGCGATCGAGCCTTGATCCGGAGCCGATACAGTCCCCGTTACCCCTATCGAGTGAACACTTGAGGACGGAGAGGTATGAGCGTGCTGGGCGGAGCTCCGCCGGACGCGGTGGGACGACGCCGGGAGCAGCGAGGCTGGTGCTGGTACGACTGGGCCAACTCGGTGTTCCCGACGTCGGTGACGACGGTCTTCCTCTCGCTGTACCTGACGAGCGTGGCCACCGAGGCCGCCACCGCGGACGTCGCCCGCAACGGGAGCGCGGCCTGCCCCGGCGGCAACTCGCTCGTCGACTGCGACATCTCGGTGCTGGGCCTGGTGTTCCCGGCCGGCTCGCTGTGGGGGTACCTGCTCTCGGCGGCCACCGTGGTGCAGGTGCTGGTGCTGCCGATCACCGGCGCCATCGCCGACCGGACGCAGAACAAGCGCGGCATGCTCGCGCTGTTCGCCTTCGGCGGTGCGCTCGCCACCTCGCTGCTCGGACTGGTCGGCACCGGGAACTGGCGGTGGGGGCTGGTCTTCTTCATCGCCGCGAACATCTGCTTCGGGGCGTCGGTCGTCGTCTACTACTCGTTCCTGCCGGAGATCGCCGACGCCGACGAGCGGGACGCGCTGTCCTCGCGCGGCTGGGCGTTCGGCTACCTCGGCGGCGGGACCGCGCTCGCGCTGCACCTGGGTCTGTACCTCGGGCACGACGCGATCGGGCTCGGCGAGGACGCCGCGGTGCGCCTGGTGTTCGTCTCCTCCGGCATCTGGTGGGCGGTGTTCACGCTGCTGCCGCTGGCGGTCCTGGGGCGCCACCACCAGCCGGAGGGCGGGGAGCGGGGAGCCTCGGTGATCACCGCGGGCTTCAAGCAGCTCGCCTCGACCGTCAAGCAGGCGCGCGGGTTCCCGCTGACGCTGGCCTTCCTCGGCGCGTACATGATCTACACCGACGGGATCGCGACCGTCACCCAGGTCTCCGCTCAGTACGGTGACATGGAGTTGCGGCTGCCCCAGGAGTCGCTGATCATCACGTTGCTGATCGTGCAGTTCATCGCCTTCGTCGGCGGGGTGCTGCACGGCCTGCTGGCAGGCCGGATCGGCGCGAAGAAGACGATCATGATCAGTCTGGTGGTCTGGGTGGGGGTGCTGGCCGCGGCCTACTTCGTCCAGGCTGGTCAGCAGCTCCAGTTCTACGGGCTGGCCGTCGGCATCGGGCTGGTGCTCGGCGGCACCAACGCGCTGTCCCGCTCGTTGTTCAGCCAGATGGTGCCGGAGGGCAAGGAGGCCGAGTATTTCTCGCTCTACGAGGTGGGGGAGCGGTCCACGTCCTGGCTGGGTCCGCTGGTCTTCGCCGGGGTCGGGCAGGCCACCGGGTCGTTCCGGCTGGCGATCATCTCGCTGGTGGTCTTCTTCGTCGTCGGGCTGGTGCTGGTCTCGATGGTGCCGGTGCGGCGGGCGATCGAGGCGGTCGGGAACCGGCCTCCGGAGCGCCTCTGAATCGAAGAGGGGTCTACCCGGGCCAGTGATGCGATGTGGTGAGCGCACCGGCATCATTGGCATATGCCGGTACGCAGCGTCGCAGGTCTGGGATGCGGAGTACCGATACACAACGTGATCGAGTTCCGGGCAGGTCCGGTGGCCTGCAGGTGATCTCGCTTGCAATTCCGACAAGAGAGCGAAGGTTAACTTGCCCTTAGTTACAACTCATCTGGCACTATCACCTGTTCGGTGGAACCTTTAGGTTGCGGGAGCGAGAACGCGTCACGAACGCGCCCCGCTTGCATCTCTAGAGGGGACGATGTCGTTGACGAGTGAATAACGTCACCGACGGCAACCGAAAGTCCCGCGCCGGGAACAGGCGACGGCCGGTCCGTCGTTGCACTCGGTGAGCACAACCCGTCCGGACGCTGCTCCGGGCCGAAGTGAAAGGAACCGTCATGGCCGATCGCGTTCTGCGTGGCAGCCGGCTCGGAGCGGTCAGCTACGAGACCGACCGCAACCACGACCTCGCACCGCGCCGGACGGTGCGCTACGCCTGCCCCAAGGACCACGAGTTCGAGGTGCCGTTCTCCGACGACGCCGAGATCCCGCCGACCTGGGAGTGCCGCCTGCACGGCTCCGAATCCAAGATCATCGATGGATCGGAACCGGAGCAGAAGAAGGCCAAACCGCCGCGCACCCACTGGGACATGCTGCTCGAACGCCGCAGCATCCCCGAACTGGAGGAGCTGCTCAACGAGCGGCTGGAAGTGCTGCGCGGCCGGCGCAGCCACTCCGCCTGACCGAGCGACACAGCACCACCCCGCACCTAGCGGGTTGAGCACATCGAACGCCTGGGCCCCGTGCGGGGGAGCCCAGGCGTCTTCGTGTCCGGGCCCTCGGTCCGGTCCGCGGGCTCGGCGGGAACGCCACCGGTCGGTCAGCCGCCCGGCAGCAGGTCGCGCAGCTGGGCGACGCGGCGGCGCACGCCCCACCCGGTGATCCGGACCAGTGCTTCGCGGACGATGTCGCCGCTCATCTTCGACTCGCCGAACTCGCGGTCGGTGAAGGTGATCGGCACCTCGACCACGGTGAAACCGGCCTCCACCGACCGCAGCGTCAGATCCACCTGGAAGCAGTAGCCGTGCGAGGCGACGTCGTGCAGCGCCAGCTCCGCCAGCACCTCGCGGCGGTAAGCGCGGAACCCGGCGGTGCTGTCGTTCACCGGCACCCCGAGGGTGTACTTCGAGTACAGGTTCGCGCCGCGGGACAGCGCCTGCCGGTACCACGGCCAGTTCACCACCCGGCCGCCCGGCACGTAGCGGGAACCGATCACCACATCGGCGCCGGTCTCCTCCAGCATCGCCAGCAGCCGCGCCAGGTCCTCCGGCGCGTGCGAACCGTCGGCGTCCATCTCCACGACCGCCGCGTAGTCGTGCGCCAGCGCCCATTCGAACCCGGCGACGTAGGCGGCGCCGAGACCGGCCTTGTCGGTGCGGTGCAGCACGTGGACCCGGTCGTCGGCCGCGGCGAGCTCGGCGGCGAGCTCGCCGGTGCCGTCCGAGCTGCCGTCGTCGACGACGAGCACGTGGGCGGCGGGCAGCGCGGCGCGCAGCCGCGCCACCACCGGGCCCAGGTTCTCCCGCTCGTCGTAGGTGGGAATGACCACCAGGGCCGAGCCGGACGGCCCCGCTGCACCGTCGGGGGCGTGCCGGTCCGTCATGACGTTCCTCCTTCGGGCCGCACGTCCCCCAGGTGAACGCGCGGCGGGGCGTATCAGTTCTTGTCGTGGGTGCGCCGCCGCGCGGTGGCGACGAGCGCACCGGCGCCGAGCAGCGACAGCGCCCAGGTCGGGGCGGCGCCGAGCGCGGTGGCTGGGGTCCGTTCGGTGCGCAGCGGGACCTCGCCATCCAGGTTCTGCGCGGTGAACTGCTCCGAGCGGTTCGTGATGGTCCCGTCCGGGGCGATGATGGCGCTGACGCCGCTGGTCGCGGACACGACGACGGCGCGGCCGTGCTCCACCGCCCGCAGCCGGGACATCGCCAGGTGCTGCCAGCTCATCTCGGAGTGCCCGTACCAGGCGTTGTTGGTGGGTACGGCGAGCAGCGTGGCGCCGTCCCGGGCCGCCCCGGCGAACACGTCGTCGTAGGCGACGTCGTAGCAGAGCCCGACGCCGAGCCGGACCGCGCCGGCCCGCAGCACGCCGGGCAGGTCGCCCGGCACCATGTCCTGCTGGAAGCGGTCCACGAACGGGCTGACCAGGCGGGCGACCGAGCGCATCGGGATGGTCTCGGCGAACGGGACGAGGTGCTGCTTGGCGTACTCGTCCCCGGCGCCGGAACCGGGGTTCCACGCGACGATGCGGTTGCGGAAGGTGCCGTCCCGGTCCACCGCGAAGCCGCCCGCGACGACCGGGACGCCGAGCCGTTCGGTGACGGCGGTGAGCTGCGGGTCGTAGCGCGTCGGTCCCCAGCTGCCGACCTGCTCGGGCAGCACCACCAGGTCGGGGCGCGGCACCCGGCCTGCGTCGACGTCCGCGGCCAGCTGCCTGGCACCACGGATGTGGTTGTCGTGCAGCACGTCGTCCTCGTAGAGCAGGTCCAGGCCGATGTCCGGCGCGTTCCCCTGCACGACCGCGACCCGCGCGGTCCCCGCCTGCGGCTCGACGCCGATCGAGGGCTGCAGCGCGGCACCCGCCAGCAGCGGCACCAGCGCGGCGGCCGCCGGGACGACCCACCGGTCCCGGGCCCGCAGCCGCAGCACCAGCACGCCGAGCCCGCAGCCGACGAGCGCGACGGCGAAGGTGACGAGCACGGCACCGCCCACCGAGGCCAGCGGCAGCAGCGCCCCGGACGGCTGGGTGAACGCCAGCCGCCCCCACGGGAAGCCGCCGAACGGCTGGGAATCGCGCAGCACCTCGGCGAGCACGAACACCGCCGCCATCCACACCGGAGCGCCCGGCAACCGGCTCACCCGCGCCATGCCCGCCCCGGCGAGCCCGAGGAACACCGCCTCGACCAGCGCCACCCCGAGCCACGGCCACGGGCCGAACTGGACGCCGAGGAAGTCCTGGATCCAGCCCAGCAGCGGCAGCATGTAGCCCAGCCCGAACAGCAGGCCGTGGCCGAACCCGGCGCGGGTGCGGCGGCCGTGCACCACCACGGCCAGCGGCGCGACCGCGAGCGGCGCCAGCCACCACAGGTCGCGCGGCGGGGAAGCGGCGTAGAGCAGCAGCCCGGCGAGGACCGCGGCGGCGGCGCGCAGCCACGGCGCGGCCCGGCGGAGGAGTCGGGGTCGGGGCTGCCCGTCGGCGCGGTCCTGCGTGGTCACCGTGGGGGCACTCACCCGATCAACTCTCTCGGTGCTGCGGCCGGCGAACCGGGGCGGACTCGGTGCTGCGGGCGCGCGCCGCGGCCCGCGCCCGCGTCAAATGTACGCCGACCGGGCGAGCGCGAAGTCCGCGCCGTGCCACCCCGGGGACGTGATCCGGGACCCGGCGCGGCGAACGGTCCGGCTCGTCCGGTTCGGACGGGCGGGGGCCGCTGCGGGGCCGGACCGGCGCTGGACAGCGCCGGGTGCGAGCTCGACGCGCGCGAGCCGTCGCCGACCGTTGGCGGTCGCGGAACTCGCGGGTTCCGGGGCGTCGCGGTCCCGGTGGTGTCGCGCTCCCGGGGCGTCAGCGGTTGCGGCGGTTGGCGGTGCGGCGCAGCTGCAGGATGCGCGCCGCGCCGACCAGCGCCACGAGCAGCCCGCCGATCGCGGCGGCCAGCAGCAGCGCCACGCCGACCGGCAGGTCGCCGCGCAGGCCGAGGAAGGTGACCGAGGTGGGCTGCAGGTTCTGCAGGATGAACACCAGCAGCACGATCAGCGCGATGGTCGCGACGACGACCGCCGCCCAGGTCCCGGCGGTGCGGGTGTGCTGGAGCTTCTCCGCGTGCGTCGGCTCCTCGCGGACCGGTCCGGCGTGATCGGTTCCGGCGTGATCGGGTTCGGCGTGATCGAGCTCGCCGTGCTGCGGGTTCGGCTCGGTGCGGGGGTCCGCGGAGGTGAGCCGGTCGTCGGCGGTGCTCTCGTCGCTGGCCATGCGGGTCATTGTGCAATATGCGCCCGCTCGGCCGAACGGCGCGCCGCGCGAAGATCAGGTGAACGCGGTGATCGGCGCAACGGATGCCGCCGTTCGCCGAGCCTGGTGGTGGTCGGGCGGTCAGCGGCGGGGGAGCTCGCCGGTGAAGCGCTTGAGGACGGTGGTGCGGCGGGCGGTGCCGGGCCAGATCTGCACCCGGTAGACCTCGGCCCCGTCGGTGCCGTCGGCGCTGATGGTGCCGAACCCGGCGCAGCGCGTCCGGACCCGGTAGACGCCCACCGGCACGGGGAAGTGGTGCGCGCTGTGCCTGCTGTCGGAGCCGCCGAGCACCAGGATCTGCCCGCTGGCGATCTCCACGGAGGCCTCGGTGACGTGGTCCCAGGAGGCGAGTTCGCAGACGGGTGGCTCGGCGCCGATCTCGATGACGACGCGGACGTCGCGGCGTCGCGCGGTGCCGATGGTGACCACGCCGTCGCGGCTGGAGATCAGGTCGCGGCGCAGGTCCGCGGTGGTGTCGTCGATGGCGGCCAGGTCGTAGTCCGCGTGCGCGTCGCGGATCTCGAAGCTGTGGTAGTCGGCGAAGAGCGTGAGCTCTCGTCGCGTCCGGTCGATGTCCACGGTGCATCCCCCCGGGTTCGCCGTCGAGATCCTTTCCCACCGCCGGGGGGGGGGGGTGGGCGGGGTTCGCCGGGAACACGGCCACCTGGCCGAGCCGGGGCGTCCGACGGTGCGGCGGACGGGCCAACGCGACGAGCCCCCGCCCGCGGGGGCGCGGACGGGGGCTCGCCGGTCGTGGAACGGTCGTGAATCAGGCCAGGTCGAAGCGGTCGAGCTCCATCACCTTGTGCCAGGCGGCGACGAAGTCGCGGACGAACTTCTCCTCCGCGTCGTCGGCGGCGTAGACCTCGGCGACGGCCCGCAGCTCCGAGTTGGAACCGAAGACCAGGTCGACGCGGCTGCCGGTCCAGACGAGCTCACCGGCGGCGTTACGGCCCTCGAAGGTCTCCGATGCCTCGTCGGCGGGCTTCCACGTCGTGCGCATGTCGAGCAGGTTGACGAAGAAGTCGTTGCTCAGCGTCCCGGGCCGGTCGGTGAGCACACCCAGCTTCGAGCCGTCGAAGTTGGCGTCGAGGGCGCGCAGGCCACCGACGAGCACGGTCATCTCGGGCGCGCTCAGGGTGAGCAGGTTCGCCCGGTCGACCAGCTGGTACTCGGCAGGCAGCGCGGCGCCCTTGCCCGCGTAGTTGCGGAAGCCGTCGGCGGCCGGTTCGAGGTGCGAGAAGGACTCGACGTCGGTCTGCTCGGCGGTGGCGTCGCCGCGGCCCGGGGTGAACGGGACCTCGACGTCGTGGCCCGCGGCCTTCGCGGCCTGCTCGACGCCGACCGAGCCGGCGAGCACCACGAGGTCGGCGAAGGAGACCTGCTTGCCGCCTGCGGCGTTGAAGGACCCCTGGACGCCTTCCAGCGCGCTGATCGCGGTGGCGAGCTGGTCGGGGTTGTTGACCTCCCAGCTGCGCTGCGGCTCCAGCCGGATGCGGCCGCCGTTGGCGCCGCCGCGCTTGTCGCTGCCCCGGAACGAGGAGGCCGCGGCCCAGGCGGTGCCGACGAGCTGCTGCACGGTGAGCCCGGTGGCGGCGATGCGCTCCTTGAGCTCGGCGATCTCCGCGGCGCCGACCGGCTCGTGGTCCGGCTTCGGGATCGGGTCCTGCCAGATGAGCTCCTCGGCGGGGACCTCCGGACCGAGGTAGCGGTCGACCGGGCCCATGTCGCGGTGGGTCAGCTTGAACCAGGCGCGGGCGAACGCGTCGGCGAACTCCTGCGGGTTCTGCCAGAACCGGCGGGAGATCTGCTCGTAGATCGGATCGAGCTTGAGCGAGAGGTCGGTGGTGAGCATGTTCGGCGCGATCTTCTTCGACGCGTCGTGCGCGTCGGGGACGGTGCCCTCGCCGCCGCCGTCCTTCGGCTTCCACTGCCAGCCGCCGCCGGGGCCCTGGTACAGCTCGTACTCGTAGCCGAAGAGGTTCTCGAAGAAGCCGTTTCCCCACTGGGTGGGGGTGGAGGTCCAGGTGACCTCCAGCCCGCTGGTGATGGTGTCGGCGCCCTTGCCGGTGCCGTGGCCGTTGGTCCAGCCGAGGCCCTGGGTCTCCAGCGGCGCGGCCTCCGGGTTCGGCCCCAGGTTCGAGTCGGGGGCGGCGCCGTGGGTCTTGCCGAAGGTGTGACCACCGGCGATGAGGGCGACGGTCTCCTCATCGTTCATCGCCATCCGGCCGAAGGTCTCGCGGATGTCGCGGGCGGCGGCGATCGGGTCCGGCTCGCCCTCGGGACCTTCCGGGTTCACGTAGATCAGGCCCATGTGGGTGGCGCCCAGCGGCTGTTCGAGGTCGCGCCGCTCGCCACCGGAGATGCGCTTGTCGCTGCCGAGCCAGGTGGTCTCGGCGCCCCAGTAGACGTCGTCCTCGGGCTCCCAGGTGTCGACGCGGCCACCGGCGTAGCCGAAGGTCGGGAAGCCCATGGATTCCAGCGCCACGTTGCCCGCGAGGATCAGCAGGTCGGCCCAGGACAGCTTGCGGCCGTACTTCTGCTTCACCGGCCACAGCAGGCGGCGGGCCTTGTCCAGGCTGACGTTGTCCGGCCAGCTGTTCAGCGGCGCGAACCGCTGCTGACCGGCGCCGCCACCACCGCGGCCGTCGCTGACCCGGTAGGTGCCCGCGCTGTGCCAGGCCATCCGGATCATTAGCGGGCCGTAGTGCCCGAAGTCGGCGGGCCACCAGTCCTGCGAGGTGGTGAGGACGTCCTGGATGTCCTGCTTCACCGCGGGCAGGTCGAGGGTGCGGAACTCGGCCGCGTAGTCGAAGTCCTCGCCCATCGGATCCGCGACCGCGGGGTTCTTGGCGAGCAGCTTCAGGTTGAGGCGGTTCGGCCACCAGGTGGAGTTGCCGTTGCCCTGGGTGGGGTGGGGGATGCCGTGCGCGACGGGGCAGCCCCCGGTCGCGGCGTCAGCGCTGTCGGTCACCGGGAATTCCTTTCGGGATCAGTGGTGTCGGGCGGGATCCGAAGTGGAGCCGCATCCGGGGCACAGGCCCCAGTAGATGACCTCGGCCTCGTCGATCTCGAAGCCGTGGGAGTGGGAGGCGGCCAGGCAGGGTGCGGTGCCCGCGGCGCAGTCGACGTCGGCGATGACCCCGCAGGACCGGCACACCACGTGGTGGTGGTTGTCGCCGACCCTGGCCTCGTAGCGGGCGACGGAGCCCATCGGCTGGATGCGGCGCACGAGCCCCGCGGCGGTCAGCGCGCGCAGCACGTCGTAGACGGCCTGGTGCGAGACCTTGGGGAGTTCGCCGCGCACGGCGTCGATGATGGACTCGGTACCGGCGTGCGGGCGTTCGTGCACCGCGGCCAGCACGGCCACGCGGGGGCGGGTCACGCGCAGCTCCGCCTCGCGCAGCATGCGCCGGTAGTCCCTGGTGTCGCTCGGCACGTGCAGCATTCTGGAGAACTTTCTGGAACCGATCAAGATTCTGCTTCGCACTGAGGACGTGTGCTGCGTCACAGGAATCCGGTGGTCCGGACCTCGCCGGCGTCCATCCGGGCGACGCCCGGCGGGGCCGATCCGGGGTAGAACCGCAGGACGTCCCGTGCTCGGCGGGACCGGCGGGAGGGAAGACCACAGTGGACACTATGCGCGATGCGGTCGCGGTGATCACCGGTGCGGCGAGCGGGATCGGACGTGCCGCGGCCGGGTCCTTCGCCCGCCGCGGGGCGCGGATCGTCCTCGCCGACGTCGACGGAACCGGTGCCGAACGCGCCGCCGCGGAGATCCGCGCCGACGGCGGATCGGCCGTCGCCGTCACCTGCGACGTGGCTCGGGACGGCGAGTTCGAGCGGGTGCGCGACGCCGCCCTCGCCGAGTTCGGCGACGTCCACCTGGTGATGAACAACGCCGGGGTCCTCACCCGCGGGCTGCCCGAGCACATCCCCGTCGCGGAGTGGCAGCGGGTGTTCGACGTCAACCTGCTGTCCGTGGTGCGCAGCAACGCGGTCTTCCTGCCGCTGCTGCTGGAGCGCGGATCGGGGCACCTGGTCAACACCGCCTCGTTCGCCGGACTGTTCAGCTACGCCTACGACCGGTTGCCCTACGCCGCGTCGAAGGCCGCCCTGGTCCAGCTCTCCGAAGGGCTCGCGCTGTACCTGCGGCCGCAGGGCATCGGGGTGACCGTGCTGTGCCCGGGGCCGGTGGTGACCGGCATCGCCGGGTCGATCCGCTCGTTCGGGCCGCCGACCGCGACCCGCGGCCCCGGTGCCGAGTTCGAGGCGCGGCAACCCGGCTCCGTCGGCGAGTTGCTGGCCGACGCGGTGCTGGCGAACCGGTTCATGGTGCACACCGACGACCGGATCGAACCGCACCTGCGCAGCCGCGCCGCCGACTGGGATGCCTACCTCGACACCAGGATCGCGGCCCTGGAGGCCTGATCAGTCCAGTGTGGACAGCAGGGTCGCGGCGAGCTCCCGCGGCCGGGTGGCGAACGGCGTGTGCGAGCCGGGCAGGTGGTGCGCGGTGAACGGGTTCCGCGGCATCGCCGCGTCCGCCTCGGCGACCATCAGGTCCTGCGCGGCGGGGGTGAGCGCGCGGTCGGCGCCCAAGCGGACGAACGAACGCGGGATGCCGCCCCAGCGCTGCTCGGTCAGCGCGACGGGGGTGCGCGGGATCGCGGTCGGCAGGTCCGGGCTCAGCGCCAGCCGCCACCGGTCGAACTCCGCCGCCGGGACGTCGCCGTAGTGCGTCCGCCGCAGCAGCTCCACGTACTCCGGGTCCGGCGAGGCCGGGTTGATCCGCGCCGCGCCCAGCCGCGCCGGGTCGCCCACGTGCAGCCCGGCGCCGAGCGCGTCCGCGTTCTCCGGGGCGGCGACGTAGTCGGCGAACCGCGGCCGTCCCGCGGGCACGAACGCCGACAGGTACACCAACCGGTCCACCAGGTCGGGCGCCAGCTCGGCGGCCAGCGAGGCCGGTCCACCACCGGCGCTGTGCGCGACGAGGACCACCCGGGGCCAGCGGCGGACCTCGCGCAGCGCGGTCACCAGCGACGCGGCGCAGTCGTCCAGGGTCAGCCCGGCCAACGCGGACTCCTCCTCGGCCAGTCCCGGCTGGCCCGGCAGCAGGTAACCGGTCGGCAGCGGCGCGTCGAAGCCGTGGCCGGGCAGGTCGACCGCGGTGCTCGCCGCGCCGCGCGCCGCCAGCGCCCGCTGCGTCGCCGCCCATTGCGCGGAGGAGTGCCAGGCTCCGTGCACGAGCACGAACACGGTGTCCACAGCGGATTCATCGGGCACGGGGTCCTCCGTCGTCCGGGATCGGGGTCGCTCCCGAGTCCACCCCGGCGGACCGCGGTGATCCACCCGCATATCTGACGAGCACGATCCCGATATCTCGCAGGTATCGCGGCGCTAGGCTGGGCAGGTGGAAGCACGGCACCTGCGCTACGCGCTCGCCCTCGCCGAACACCGGCACTTCGGCCGGGCCGCGGCCGCCGTCGGCATCGCCCAGCCCCCGCTGTCCAAGCAGATCGCCGCGCTGGAGCGGGAGATCGGCGCCCGGCTGTTCGACCGCACCCCCGGTGGCGTGTTCCCCACCGCCGCGGGGGAGGCGTTCCTGGAACGGGCGCGGGCCGCGCTGGCCGAGATGGCGGGCGCCGCGCTCGACGCGGGACGGGCGGCGCGCGGCGAGACCGGCAGGCTGCGCCTCGGGTTCATCGGCTCGGCGCTGCTGGAACTGCTGCCGCCGCTGCTCGGGCGCTTCGGCCGCGAGCACCCGGACGTGCGGCTGCGGCTGCACGAGATGTCCACCGCGCGCAGCGCCGCCGCCCTGCTCGACGGCGAGCTCGACGTCGCCATCGGCCGCGGCGCACCCCGCGGCGCGGGCGCGGAGGACCTGACCTCCGTCACCGTCGGCACCGACCGGCTCGTCGCCGTCGTCGGCACCGGCCACCCTTATGCCGGGCAGCGCTCGGTGCGGGCGGAGCAGCTGCGGGACCAGCAGCTCGTCGTCGCCCCCGCCGACCAGGAACCGGCGTTGCGCACCGCGCTGCGCGAGGTGCTCGACCCGGCCGCGCTGGACCGCGCCGTCGAAGCCCGCGACGTGCACACCATCCTCGGGCTCGCCGCCTGCGGCATCGGCGTGGGACTGGCGCCGGCCTGCCTGCGCGTCGCCGCGCGCCCCGACACCTGGATCTGCGAGGTGCGCCCGCGCATCGACCTGCCCGAGCTCGTCATGTCCTTCCGCGGCGCGGACCGCTCCCCGGTGCTCGCCGAATTCCTCGACACCACCCGGCGGCAGTGCCCGGGCGTCAGCGCCCGCCTCGCGGGCCGCCCGCGCTGAACCGGGGCGCGGCCGAGCTGCGCGGGCCGCCCGGGACCACCCGCTCGGCCCCTGAACCCGTGAACCGGTCGGTACCGGCGGCGCCGCGCCCGCCGCGAATCGCCCGGCAGCCCGCGGCCGTCGGCGGCACGGCGGCGCCGCGATCCGCGGTGGAACCGGTACCACCAGCACCGGCCCCGCCGGAGCGCTCGGCCGCACCCGTTCCGGGGCGGTTCACCGCGCGGTCGAGCCCGCTGCGGAGTCTTGGATCTACGCCGTTCGGTGGTGTTGACTGTGCGAACCCGACCGGCGGAGGGACCGAGTTGTTCACCACCCGACCGACCCTGCAGGGCACGCACGGCATGGCGTCCTCGACGCACTGGCTGGCGTCCGCGGCGGCGATGGCCGTGCTGGAGGACGACGGCAACGCCTTCGACGCGGCGGTGGCGGCCGGGTTCGTCCTGCACGTCGTCGAACCGCACCTGAACGGGCCGGCCGGTGAGGTGCCGATCATCTTCGCCCCCGCGGGCCGGGAGCCGGTGGTGCTGTGCGGGCAGGGCCCCGCTCCCGCGGGCGCGACCGTGGAGCACTACCGGGACCTCGGCCTGGAGCTGGTGCCGGGGACCGGTCCGCTGGCCGCCGCGGTGCCGGGCGCGTTCGACGCGTGGTTGCTGCTGCTGCGCGACCACGGCACGAAGGAGCTCGCCGACGTGCTCGACCGCGCGATCGGCTACGCCGAGAACGGGCATCCGGCGGTCGAGCGCATCGGGCGGACCGTGCGCACCGTGCAGGACCTGTTCCGCGCCGAGTGGCCCAGCTCCGCCGAGCTCTACCTGCCCGGCGGCCGCCCGCCCGCACCGGGCGCGCTGTTGCGCAACCCGGCCCTGGCCCGCACCTGGCGCCGCGTGCTGGCCGAGGCCACCGGACCGTCCCGGGAGGCGCGGATCGACGCCGCCCGCCGGGTGTGGCGCGAGGGCTTCATCGCCGAGGAGCTCGCCGCGGCCGCTGCCGAGTCCACGATGGACAGTTCGGGGGAGCGGCACGCGGGCACCCTCACCGGCGAGGACCTCGCCCGGTTCAGCGCCACCTACGAGGAACCCGCCCGCCACGAGTGGAACGGCTGGACGGTGTGCAAGGCCGGGCTGTGGAGCCAGGGGCCGGTGCTGCTGCAGCAGCTCGCGCTGCTGCCCGACTCGCTCGACCTCGGCACCGCCGACTACCTGCACACCCTCGTCGAAGGCACGAAGCTCGCGATGGCCGACCGGGAGGCCTGGTACGGCGACGGCACCGACGTCACCGTCGCCGAACTGCTCGACCCCGACTACAACGCGCGGCGCCGCGCGCTGATCGGCGACCGCGCCTCGCACGAGCTGCGGCCCGGCAGTCCCGGTGGTCGCACGCCCCGGCTCAGCGCGCACGTCCAACGGGTGCAGGACGGCCCGCTGGACCTGGTCGCCCCCGCCGGGGCCGGCGAACCCACCGTGGCCCGCGACGGCGAGACCCGCGGCGACACCTGCCACCTCGACGTGGTCGACCGCTGGGGCAACATGATCGCCGCGACGCCCAGCGGCGGCTGGCTGCACTCCAACCCGGTCATCGGCGAGCTCGGCTTCCCCCTCGGCACCCGCCTGCAGATGGCCTGGCTGGAGCCCGGCCTGCCGAACTCGCTGGCGCCCGGCAGGCGGCCGCGCACCACGCTGACCCCGTCGCTGGCGCTGCGCGGCGGGGAGGCGGTGCTCGCGTTCGGCACGCCCGGCGGGGACCAGCAGGACCAGTGGAGCACGCACTTCTTCCTGTCGGTGGCGCTGCGCGAACCGGTCCGCGGCGGCTTGGACCTGCAGGGCGCGATCGACGCGCCGAACTGGCACACCGAGAGCTTCCCCGGCTCCTTCTACCCGCGGGCGATGCGGCCGGGCTCGGTCACCGTGGAGTCGCGCATCGGCTACTCGGCCATCGCCGATCTGCGCAGGCGCGGGCACGACGTGACCGTGGGGGAGCCGTGGTCGGAGGGCAGGCTCAGCGCGGTGGCCCGCGACCCGGAGACGGGGGTGCTCTCCGCGGCGGCCAATCCACGCGGCATGCAGGGTTACGCCGCCGGACGGTGATTGCGGAGCGTGGTCGGCGTGGCCGCGAACGCCCGGTCGTACCTCCGAATGGAGCATTGTTCGTTCCACGTTCGGGGGACAGTATGGGACCCTGGCTCTTGCTCGATCCCGAAGGACGACCCCGCTGTGCCCCAGCCCACCGCCGTGCGCGGTCTGCGTCGCATCGAACTGATCACCACCGACCCGGAAGGCGCGGCGCTGTTCCACCAGGACCTGCTGGGCTGGCGGGTGTGGGACTCGGTGGCGGGCGGGTTCGAGTGCTGGATCGGGCAGCGGCACTGCGCCTCGCTGCGGCCCGCCACGCACGGTGTGCGGCCCGGTTGGTACGTGGTCTTCGCCGGAGCCCGCCACGACGGCGACCGCGGGGGGGCCCCCGGGGGGGCCCCGCGGGGGGGGGGCGGGGGGGGGGGCCCGCCCCGCGCCGCTGCACCAGGTGCTCGGCCTGCCGACGGCGTGATGGACAGCCGGGCCGCGGTGAAGACCGCGATCACCCC